>JAUPLJ010000021.1 GCA_030837425.1 Patescibacteria group bacterium | reverse complement strand
AAATCGGAGAAGTTTTAGAAAAATTTAACCATCTTTCTGGAAGTAATAACATTTTATCAGAAGTTGAACTTTCAAAAACTAATAATCATCACTCTCACGGAGAACTTTATAAAGTTTCTGTAAAAATTTCTGGAGCACGTACAAATATTTTTCTTGAGACAAAGAAAGATGATCTTTATGCAGCAATTGATGACATCAAAGACAAATTAGAATATAGGATTTCTTCAATTAAGGATAAAAAATTATCAGTATCACATAAGCTTGCTGTGAAGTTTAAAAATTTATTTAGAAAAGGAGAATAATTATGAAAAATACATCAGTCATTATAATAATTTTTTTAGCAGTATTAATTTTTATCGGGATGTTTTTATACAAAGGAAATGATAATCAAAATTCTAAAGTAGATACAGGTGGTATCATTGGTACAGCAAAAGATATTAATATAGATAATATAAATAAAAATACAAATATGGATAATAATCAAATTCAAAATTATAAACAAGCAATACTTCATACAAATATGGGGGATATCACTTTCACATTTGCAAGTGACAAGACAAACACAACCTCAAATTTTATAAAATTAGCATCAAGTGGATTTTATAATGGAGTTAAATTCCACAGAGTGATACAAGGATTCATGATTCAGACTGGCGACCCACTTTCAAAAGATGATTCACAAAAAAATGCATGGGGTACAGGAGGGCCAGGATATAAATTTGCTGATGAGCTTACAGGTCAAGAAAAATATCCAATAGGGACTGTAGCTATGGCAAACTCTGGGCCAAATACTAATGGCTCACAATTCTTTATTATGACTACTGACGTACCACTTCCTCCAAGTTATACAGTTTTTGGAAAAGTTGAAGTAGGTCAAGATATTGCAGACAAAATTTCAAAAGTTAAGACAGATGGCTCAGCACAGACTGGTGGCCACGACAGACCAGTCAATGATGTCATAATTAATTCTATAGAATTAAAATAAAAAATTATTTAAGATATCCTTTTTCGAAATCAGAAAAGCTCATCTCAGATTTTCCTTCTGGGGTGACTTTTTTTATTATTTCACTCGCCGATTTATTTTTCGCTAAATCTTTATTCAATTCTATTTCGTTAATTTTCACTCTGATCTCCTTATCTTTATGTTTAATAAAAAAGAATATTGGGATATGAGGAAGAAGTGCTTTAAATTTATTTTGTACCACATCTGCATCATCTTCTAATTTTATTTCTCCTTCTTTTTTTTCAAATTTGCGAGTTGTGGTTGCTTTGCTGTGATCTTGATCTGCAAGCTTTAGGCTGCCATCTATATAATGAGACAGAATTTGTGCTAGCATATCTCCTCCAAAGGCTCCCGCTTTTCTTTCTACTGTCTCATTTGTGTCTTCATCTAAAATCTCCATTTCAGTTTGTATTAATATTGGTCCATGATCAACTTCTTCATCTAGCTTCATTATTGAGATTCCTATATTTTCATCTCCGTTTAATAACGCAGTCTGAATAGGTGAAGGCCCCCGATATTTTGGTAGAAGTGAGGGGTGAATATTTAAGCAACCAGATGCAGGTAAAGCAAGAATATCCTTTTTTAAAATTTTTGGATAGCTCACTATTATCCCAACATCAAATTTTTCTTTTCCAAGAGGTGAAGAATTTATATCTAAATTTTTTAAAGTTCCTGGTTGCCAAAAGTTTATGTTTTTACTTTCACACCAAAGAGAAATTACATTTTTATGTAATTCTAAATTTCTTCCTGCTTTTTTATCAGGGCTTGTGACGACAAGAGAGGGGATAAGATTGTTTTGATAAAGTGAATATAAAGCACTCTCTGCAAGTGGTCCAGATCCAAAAAAAACAAATTTAATATTTTTATTATCCATAATTTATTATATTTTATTAATATCCATTTCTTCTATATTTTCAGCGTGATCTATAAAAAGCACTCCTTCTAAATGATCGCATTCATGTTGAAATATTTGTGCGATAAGGTTTGACGCACCAAAAGTAAATTTAGCTCCATTAAAATCTTGGGCTTCGATCGTCACATTTGCATGCCTTATTGTTGTGCCATAAAGTGGCCTTACTGAAAGGCATCCTTCTTCTACTTTTAGCATTTTTTTACTAGCTTTTATTATTTTCGGATTGATAAAAATTAGAGGCCTCCATTTTGATTCTTTATTGTTTACATCATATGATATTTCTTTTACTACAAATATTTTTTTAGAAATTCCAATTTGTGGTGCGGCTATTGCGACACCATCTTTTTCTTTTTCCATAGCTGCTTTCATATCATCTAAAATCTTTTTTAATTCAGGCTTTCCAAATTCAGACTTTAAGACATCTTTTGCATTATGTCGAAGCACGCTATTCTCATCAATAGCTTGAGTTTTCTCTTCCTTTTTCCAATTTATTTGGACTATTTTAACCATATAATTAAAACTTATTTATACGAAAATTCTAGCATAATCATAAAAATACATACACTTGACACAGTATGTAGTATTTGTTATGATATATTTGGTTGAAATTTTTCAAATCAATAAAAACTTAATAAAAAATGAGACAAACCATTATTTTCCAATTCGCATCTTTTAGTAAAGAGGAACAAGAAATAATCAAAAAAATAGTCGATAAGAGATTAATAGAGGCAGGTAAAAATCCAGGAGTATTATCGATTAAAATCACTTGTTTTAGTAAGCATTTTATAGCAGTAGAAGATTTAGATATTTCAGTGAGACTTAACAATGTTTTAAAAGCTTTTAAAATCTCTACTTTAGAACAATTGATTTCAGCTTATAATGCTGGAGACTTTACAAATGACAGATTAAGTATGAAAATTAAAAGTGAGATCGAGGAAGTTATGAAGGAACACTATTTTCAGTAAAATCTTTTCTTTGTTGGTATCTTTAAAATTTCAAAAACCCACTTTTAAGCGGGTTTTTTTATTTGTATACATTTTGTGGATTGATTTCTAAATTGAAATCAGAAAGCAAAGTGTGTATTTTTTTTGTAAAATTTGTTGCTATAATCTCATTTTTATTATTTTCTTTTTCCCAATCTTTTTTATTTATCATAATAATTCCAATATAGTCACCAGTCTTATTATCTTTTTTCCAATTTATTTTTTCTTCTCTCAGATTTTCTTCTTTTTGAATTTGGAGTAATAGATTTTCTATCCTATTTTTATATTTAGCATTTTTATTTAGAAGCCTAAATTTTAATATGTTTGAAAATGGGGGAAGGTTTAGCATTTTTCTATTTTCGTATTCTGTTTCTAAAAATCCTAAATTATTATTTTCTTCTATATACTTCCAAATCTCAGCGTCTTTGAGCCTCGTCTCAATAAACAATTTATTTTTTGTTTTGCATTTTTCTTTAAATTCTATTATTAGATTCATTATTTTTTCATCAATATTTATTTCTGGAATAGAAAATAAAGTATCTATAGAAATTATCCCCGCGAAATCTATTTTGTGATTTCCAGCCAGATTGTTTAAAGCTAAATCTGTACCAACAAGCACAGAAAGCTTTTCACTTTGCCAGTCTTCTATTGTTTTTTTTATTTTAGTTTTTGTATTAGTATTTTTTGCATCTATTACAAACACTTTAAATCCATTTTCTTTTAAATTTTCTTCTATTCCTTCAGACCCAATTCCAATCGCTTCCATTCTCCAACTGCCACAATTTTGGCATGACAAATTCTCATCTTTTGAAAGCTCTTTTTTATTTTTACAAACCGCACAAACGTATTCTCTTTTTCCGTTTAGATTTTCTTTAAAAAGAATATACGGTTTATCACAAGATTCACATTTTAAGATGTGGTTGCAATCTTTACAGATTATCTCTCCAGCTATACCTTTTCTTTTTGTGTATAAAAATATTTTTCCTTCTTTTTTATTTTTGTAATCTTCCAATTTTTCTATTACTTCTTTTTTAAAATAGACAGAGCTATATTTTGTATTAGCTTTTTCTTTTGTCATATCAAATATTAAGATCTTTTTATTTTCAGATTTTTCTATCAGGCTAATTAATTTAATCTTCTTTTCTTTTATATCTTTAAATGTATTTAAAGATAAAATTTCTCCACCTGAAATAGTGTTTATTTTTATAGAATTCGCAATACTTTTTATTATTTCTCTCGCATCTATTTCCTTTCTTGCGCTATGGGAAAAATAATTAAAAGAATTTTCCTTATCTATAATTACTAAATTTAAATTATATTTATCTTTTATAAAAAATGGAAATATAGAAGGTGTAGAAAGGAATATTTTTGGCGTATCTTCATTTAATTTTTCTAGATTTTCTTCCCTTTCTTTTTTCTTTTGGTTGCCATGGAATACCACTAAATTTAAATTATTTTTAAGATTTTCCTTTTCTAATTTTTCTACAAGACTCTTTAAATCATTTATAGTCGGAGAAAAAATAGCCACAGAATTTCCTTTTTGATTCTCTTTTTTTATTTCTTTTATATATTTTTCTAGTCTGTCTTTTTCTTGTCCAAAAACAGCTTCACATTTAGATTTTATATTTTCTTGTTTATTATTTTTATTTTTTAAATTTAAATTTATTATTTTTTCAAATAAATAATCACTCAAAAATATTTCTAATATCTCACTTTCTTTTACTCCGAGTAAAAAGCCTTGCTCTATCAAAGTGTTTATAATTTTTTCATCTATAAAGTTTTCTTTAAGCACTCTTTCTATTTTTTTTAGAGAAAAATTTTCTCCTTTCAAGTTTATTTTTTCTGATCGGACATCTTTCACTTCAGTAATAATCCCGGATACTTTTCTATTTTTTATTTTGATTTCGACAAGGCTGCCAGCTTTAATTTTCGCGAGAGAAAAATAAGAAAAATATTTTTCCGGGAGTTTGTTGGCGATCGGAATGACTTTAAGTAAATACATATTCTTTTATAGAGGATTATATAATGAAAAACCCAGAATTAGTATTTTACAATGTTATATTTTTATGATTTGGTCAATTAGCGATATTTATGTTAAATTGAAGGAAATTATGTCATTTTTCGTCAGAAAATTAGGTATAGATCTAGGTACAGAAAATACTCTGATTTATGTACCAGATAAAGGAATAGTTCTAAATGAACCTTCTGTTGTTGCTGTTTCTCGTAGCGATAATAAAATTCTTGCTATTGGAAACAAAGCAAAAGAAATGATTGGTAAAACTCCAGATGAAATAATAGCTTATAAACCAATTCGTGATGGGGTTATTGCTGATTATAAAGTGACAGAAATAATGCTTCGTTATTATATTAATAAAGCTCTTCCTGCATTTAATATTTTTAAGCCAGATATAATGGTCTCTGTGCCTAGTGGAGTCACAAGTACTGAAAGGAGATCGGTTATAGAAGCTACAATCAAAGCTGGGGCTAAAAATGCATACGTAGTGAAAGAGCCTGTGCTTTCTGCGATCGGTGCTGGAATACCAATTCATGAAGCAAAAGGAAGAATAATAGTAGATATTGGAGGAGGGACTACTGACGTCGCAGTGATTTCTCTTGGGGGAATAGTCTGCGCAAATTCTGTAAAAGTTGCTGGAAATAAAATGGATAAATCAATTATAGATTACATGAAGAAAGCTCACAATCTTGTGATTGGTGAAGCTACAGCAGAAGAAATGAAAGTTGAGATAGGTAGCGCGCTCCCACTTGAAGAAGAGCTAACAATGAAAGTGAAAGGGAGAGATGTGTCATCAGGGCTTCCAAGGACAACAGAAGTCCATACAAATGAAATTACAAAAGCAATAGATAAAGAATTAAAACAAATAATTTTAGCTATTAGAAATGTACTTCAAGAAACTCCTCCAGAATTGTCACGTGACATAATAGATAATGGGATAATCATGAGTGGTGGATCATCCCAGCTTCGCCACTTCCCAGTACTTGTAGAAAGAAGGACTGGTGTAAAAGCAGAGCTAGCTAAAGACGCTATATTTTGTGTCTCAAAAGGTACAGGCATCGCGCTTTCTCATCTTGATGTTTATAAAAAATCTATTCTCTCAAAGAGATAAATAGAAAATAAAATAAAATAAAAAAAACCGACTGAAAGCCGGTTTTAAATTAATTATTTTTTATTTTTGCCAATTGTATGACTTTGGATTATAAGCCACAAATCTACATCCTCCTTCTACTTTTTTAGAAAGAAATAAAATATTTTTTAATAAATCATTATCCCACCATCTTCTAGGAAATCCATTTTCTCTGTAAGCCTCACGGTTGTCTATGTGATGATTTATTAATATCTCACAATTATAGTTTTTACTTGTTTGAGAATAAGTCTCTTTTAATAAAAAACTATAATAAAATTGAGAGTCTAAATTATTATTTAATATAATTTCTTTATCAAATTTATTAAATGGAAAATGAAATAATACAGGGTATTTTTTACCTGTGCTTAATCCGTCAGACTCTCTTCCAAACTCTTTATTTTCTTCCAAAGACCCACTACTTGTCAAAAAATAAGATTGATCCTCAATAACGTAAAATGGAATTTTTTCATAATTATGTTGTGTGATTAATTCAATCATCTTCTTGTTTAAGATGCAAGTTACCATTGATATTTTTTCTGTAAATTCTTTTGAAGAAGAATCGGCTTCAAATCTCCAGTCTGTGTTGTTTCTACTGAGAGTTTCTTTTACAAAGTCAAAAATAGTTAAATTTTTCATTTTTTATTTATTTATTTAAAGAATATTGTTTAGTGAATCCAGATTTTATGCTATCATAATCCCATGACTAAATCAAACGAAATCACTGATTTAAATTCTAAAGATTTGGAAGGCTTGAAGGAGATTTATAAAGAAATCAAATCTTCAAATCATCATGCTTTTCTTATTGAGTCTGATTCTAGAGAAAAAGTTTTTCCTTTTCTAAAACAAGAAATTTTAAATAAAGAAAAGAATCCAAATGAAAATCTATTTTTATCTCTTCAGGTTTTTGATATTAAAAAAGCAAAAGAAATTTCAGATTTTGGAAAATTATTTTTTAATGAATTACATTTTATATTAGTCTCTTTTTATTCTATAAATAGAGAAGCTCAAAATGCTCTTTTAAAATTTTTAGAAGAAGCTCCAAAAAATTTAAAAATAATCTTAATTTCTCACAGTGGTGCCAAAATTTTAAATACAGTTTATTCAAGACTTTATAAAATAGATTATTTTGAAAGTGGGAATAGTGAAAATAAAAATCAAAATATTTATACAAAATTAGCAAAATCTTTTTTAAAAACTAAAAAACTATCCCGCATGAAGCTGACAGAAGTAGCAGAGCTTTTAGAAAAGAAAGATGAATATGCTTTAAATTTTGAAGATAAAGAAAGGTCTGACAGGGAAGCAATAGAAATCTTCCTTTTAGCTTTACACGAAGAAATATTTTTATTATTTAAAAAAGAATTAGCCAAAAAGACAGAAAAAGAAAAAATAAAGATTTTAGAAAATAATTTAAAAGAGATAACAGAGTTTTTAAGATATGTAAAAAATAATTCAAGTAGTGGAAAGACTATTTTAGAGTATTTGTCTTTAAAATTATTAGAACTATAATTTTTATTTAATTTTTAAATTAATTTTCATTATGCTATAATCTTTTAATTAGAACCCATCCTTATTCCTTCCCTAAATATTTAGGGAAGGAGACCTCCTCGCAGAGCGAGGAGGAGAAAGGGTTTATTAAATATATGTCATACGATTTTAAAAGATTTAAAGAAGAAAAAGAAAAAATAGTAAATTATCTTTCTTCAGAATATAAAAGTATTCAGACAGGAGCAGCATCTCCGCAGGTTCTTGATCTAATTATGGTTGATTCTTATGGATCAAAAATGAATATTTCTCACATAGCTTCTATAAATGTAGAAAGCTCAGCGAATTTATTAATAGTTCCCTACGACAAAAGTCTCTCAAAAGAAATAGAAAAAGCTATAAATGAGGCAGATCTCGGTCTTTCCGTCTCTACTGATTCGACTGGTCTTCGTGTATTTTTCCCAAAGCCGACAACAGAATCAAGACAAAAAATGGTAAAAATTATTGGAGAAAGATTAGAAGAAGCAAGAGTAAAAATTAGAGGTCTAAGAGAAGAATTTAAAAAAGAAATTGAATACTCTTGTAAAGAGGGAGAATTTGGAAAAGATGAAGAAGCAAAATATTTAGAAGAATTACAAAATCTGGTCTCTTCTTCTAATTCTGAACTTGAAAATCTTTATTCAAAAAAAGAAAAAGACATTTCAGGAATATAAAATATGACTATAATTATTTTCATTGCAATACTATTACTTCTTGTTTTAATTCACGAAGCAGGGCATTTTTTTGCTGCAAAACTTTCTGGAGTAAGAGTGGAAGAGTTTGCGTTTGGTTTTCCTCCAAGGCTTTTTTCTATTAAAAAAGGTGAGACAAATTATGTTTTTAACGCATTACCGCTCGGAGGATATGTAAAGATCTATGGAGAAAATGGAGAAGAAGGACAAATAGATAAAAATAAAAGTTTCGTAAATAAAAGTCCATTAATAAAAATTTTTATTCTTTCTGCTGGGGTTATTATGAATATCCTTTTAGCTTACGCGCTAATCACTTTATCTCTTTATGGGACTACAAACTTTCAAGTAGATTCTAATACAAATGAATATCAAATATTTTTAAAAGAAGGTAGAATAAAAGATGAATATCTTGTTGTGGCAAATGTGTTAGACAAATCTCCAGCGAAAAGAGCTGGTCTTACCGTTGGTGATAAAATTCAGCATATTTATTTAAATCAAGAAGATGAAGAAGGAAAAATTTTACTTTATAAAAAATTAGATTTGAACCAAAGTAGTGAAGATGTTACAAAAAATATAGTAGATAGTTTAAATAATTCGAATTCTGGCTTTACTGACTCAGTTACAATTGTTTATGAAAATGGAAATGGCGTTGCGACAACGACTA
>JAUPLJ010000003.1 GCA_030837425.1 Patescibacteria group bacterium | reverse complement strand
AAATATCTGTCTATAAATATATATTAATCCACTCGTTATTAACATGGTAATAAACAGGTTATAAACAGTTGTTTTAATTTATTTTAAAATATTATAAATATCCTCAATTTCCTTATTTAGATATGGATCATCTTTTCTTTCTTTTTTAATTTTTTCATAAGAGTGGATTACTGTTGTATGATCTTTTCCTCCTAATTTTTCCCCTATTGTTGGATAAGAAACATCAAAATACTCCCTTAAAATATACATTATTACCTGTCTTGGTTTTACAATATCCTTTCGTCTTGTCTTATTATATATAAAAGAGGCTTGAATATTATAATACTCACAAACAATTTTAACCACTTCTGAAATAGAGACAGATTTTTTATTTCTAGTATTGTTTTTTATTAGGTTTTTAATACTAATTAAAGTAACTTTTTGATCAAAAAGCTCTATTTGAGCTTGTATAAAATTAATAATACCCTCTAATTCCCTTATATTTCCACTTATATTTTCAGCAACATACTCTATTACCCCACTTTCTATTCTTTCCTGATTTTTTATTTTTGTTTGAAGAATATCTATTCTAGATTCATAGTCGGGTGAACCAACATCAACAATCATCCCCTGATTAAACCTAGATCTTAATCTATCCTCAAGACCTACAATAAAATTAGGATGTTTATCAGAGGAGAAAACAATCTGTTTATTATCATTATGTAAACTATTAAATAAATGGAATAGTTCGTCTTGGGTTTTTTCTTTTCCATTAATAAATTGAATATCATCCATTATAAAAACATCATATTTTTTATATTTTTCTTTAAAATTGTTTATTTTTTGGTTATGTGTAGCTGAAACAAACTCTATATAATATTTTTCTAAAGAAGTATAAAATACCTTCTTATCAGAATGTGAATTTTTAATAGTGTTTCCTATTGCTTGTATTAAGTGAGTCTTACCAAGACCAGTATTTCCATATATAAATAAAGGGTTATAGACTATTCCAGGGCTTTTTATTATCGCCTGTGAAGCAGCGTAAGCAAGCTCATTAAAACCACCAACAACAAAATTATTAAAAGTGTATTTTTGATTTAAACCGTCATCTTTATTTATATATAAATCCTGTAGAGGTAGAGAATTTGTTGGTTCTATAATTTTATTTTTACTTTGAGCAGCCTTTTTTTGTAGAGTTTCTAGTTTAACAGTGTGAAATTCTACTCCCCGAACATCCTCATGTATCTCTCTTAAAACCCTTAAGACAAATTTATGATGTTTTTGAAAAAGCCATTCTTTAACAAATTCATTTGGTACCCCAACGACAATAATTCCATCTTTATAATTAATAATCTGAGTATTACGGAACCAAGTGTTGAAATTAACCCTAGATAATTCTAGCTCTATTCTTGATAAGGTCATATCCCAAATTTGTTTGTAATCCATAATATTTTAGAGTTAGTTTTTATTTGAAACAATGTTGCTTAACATTATACAAAAGAATAAAAAAATACACAAATAATTTAATATTGACACAAACCCCTAAACACTTGTTTTTTTACTAATTTTGTTATATATTATGTAAAATTAATCAATAAATAAATTTATGGCATCAGGAGGAGTAACTTACAAACCAAAAAACAAAAAAAGATATACAACACACGGCTTTTTAGAGAGAATGAGTACAGCCGCAGGGAGAAATATAATTAGAAACAGAAGAGCTAAAGGAAGAATAAAGCTTTCAGTGTCAGATGAAAAGAAAGTACTTGTAAAGAGAATGCTTAAATACAAGTCTACAAAAGGTTCTAAATAGTAATTACTGTATATAATTATACAAACATTAAATGTGTGTTAGCTAAAAAATACAAATTAACAACAGTAGAAATAAAAGATCTCTTTAGTAAAAAAGAAAGGTCTTTTTTTTCTTTTAAAAACACCAGAAATGAGTTATTTGATATAAAATATTTTTCAAATCCTGAAATAAAAGAGAATAAATATGGGGTTATTTTGTCGGGTAAAACATTTAAAAAAGCAGTAGAAAGAAATAAAATAAAAAGACAAATTTACTCTCTTATTGAAAAACTTGAAGAAAAAAAAGGCTCTTTTGTATTAATTTACCCTAAAAAAATAATTACAAACACAACATTTCAAGATTTACAGAAAGAGTTGTATAATGTTCTTAATAACAATCTCAATAATTATGTTTAATACTTTCTTTTTAGAACCAATTTATAACACTGTCTTGTTTTTTATTAATATAATACCAAACCATGATATTGGAATAGCTGTTATTTTAACGACTTTATTGGTTAAAATAATTTTACTTCCTCTTAATCTATCTTCACAAAGAAGTGTTTATTTAATGAAAGAAGCACAAATAGAAATAGACGAGATAAAAGCTAAACACAAAGGAGACAATAAAAAACTCGCCGAAGAGACAATGTCTCTCTATAAGAAAAAGAAAATAAAACCATTCTCAAGTATTTTTACTTTGATTATTCAAATTCCTGTATTTATTGCTTTATATTTTGTGTTTGTGGATGGAGTAGTCTTTAAAGAAAACTTAATTTATTCTTTTATTGATTTTCCTGAAAACCTGAAACATTTAGCTTTCGGATTTATGGATCTCACTAAAAAGTATTGGTTTCTAGGTGTCCTAACTGGTATCTCTATGTATATCTTTTCAAAAAGACAAGCAGATGCTTTTAAAAATATAAAAGAAAATAAAAAAGATAAAGAAAAAGAATCTGATTTTAAAACAATTTTTGCAAAGAATATGCAAATGCAAATGCTTTATTTCTTGCCTGTTATTTCTGGAATATCAGCAGCAATGTTCCCTGCTGTTATTGGTCTTTATTGGACAGTAAATAATATTTTAAATATTTTTCAAGATGTATATATAAAAAGAAAGTTAAAGATAGAAAAATTTGTTAAAGATCACAATAAACATTTAAATTAGTCCCCTGTATTTGTATTTAATATATTTGAGATATTCAAAGACCACAAAGATCCATCATTTTTATTTGTGAATAAAACATGATCTTGATTTTTTGTGATATTAATATTTTTTAAATCAAAAGAATCATTAACCTGTCCATCAATATTTAAATTAAATAGCATTTGTCCTGATGGATAGTCGTTATTAACAATATATAGATCATCTTGCCAAGAAGTTAAACCTTGGTACCAAGCGTCTGGTAACCCAGAATCATAGTTTTTTATTTCTTTTGGAACCCCACAAATAATAATTTCACTCAAAGAGCATTTGTTTGTTAATGTGTTAAAACTTAAAACAGAAAGGCTACTATCTCCAAAAGCGCCTCCATAAAAGCTTTGATTCTCATATATTTTTAGACCATTACTTGTAAATATAGAAGTCAAAACAGAATTATTATTAATTAAATAAGAAGATCCTGTGTGACCTATTGATATTTGTTTCAATGAATTTGTATTATTATTTAATATATAGAGATTACTTTTTTCTACAGCTGTATCATTATTGTAGGCATATATATCAGTAGAATTTGTTATTTGTAATTTCCAACTAGACAGATCTGAAGTATAGATTTTACTCGTTCCCATATTATCAATCAGATACCAATCACTATATAAATCTTTTTTATTGTTTGTTACTTTATTTTTAGTCACCACATAGACAGCTTTACTAAAATCTGAAGAAATAGAAATATTTGTAATATTATTATCAAGTGCAGTAATATTTTCTAAATCATTAGCAACAGAATAATAGTCTGGAATATTAGCAAGTATAGATTTGACAGTATTATTCGCTGAGTATTGTAAGATTATTTTATTTTGCCCAGCGACATTTAAGAAATAAGCCTCTCTTATGTTCGGATAAGAAGAATTTGTTATTTGTACAGGAGTAGAAGTAGGCTGACTCAAATTTTTTTGATATAAAAATCCTGTATCACTATCAACAAATACTAAAATATTATCAGAGCTTCCTTTTTTATTATAAAATCCATATCCAGCTACAGGTCTATCCCAAATTTTTATTAAGCCTTCTTGATAATAATAATTATTATCAGTGTTTGTGCTATCGCCATTTTGGCTTGTGCTATTATCCTGATTATTATTTTTTGAATACAAACTAGCACTACCTGCTTGGTTTGGTATTGTACCCCCTCCTCCACCCGTTTGTTTTTTATTTTTTAGAAAAAATAAAACTCCAACAACTAATAAAAATATTACAGTTATTACACCAATTATAGTTATATCCCTTTTGTTTTTTTGAAATAATGATTGATTTGGTTCCATATTTTTTATTTTCCTGTCATTGAAAAATGAACATTATCAGCACTTAGATTATTTTTAAAAGTAGGCGAATATGATTTTAAAAATTTAAATTCATCAGAATCACACACTTTCTTCGCTTTTAAACATCCACCAATAGTATCATTTGTAACATCTATCGCATTACCTAATTGATGATTACTATAGTGTGTATTATTTGATGTCTTACAAGAAGCAGCACATTCTCCTTTTTCATTAGTACACATTTCTGTTTGCTGTTTATCACTACGATAAGCGTTTGAAACTTTAAAAGTTCTTTTTGGAAATTTTTTATTATAATTAACAGCAACATCTTTTACTATATTTCCAAACTCTTTAGTCACAAGACAAGTTGCTTGATTAGATTTACACGGCACACCAAGGTCATTTAAATCTACAAGGTCGCCAGTCTCTCCTTTCAATATTTGTTTACAAACCTCAGCAGCATTTTTCTTCTTTTGACTATTTATAGAAGTATTATTTGTTGAAGATGTATTAGCTGGACATTTTCCATCATAAACAAGTCCAACAAGGCGTCCACATCTACCTTTAACTTGTGTACAATAAAGAGAGTCTACAATACCGTGAGCCATTTGTCCCCAATCTGCCTTTTTTAACCCTTGTTTTGTATCACCACTTTCACTGAAAGTTGCTAGCTTCCCAGCCCCCATGTTATATGACATATTAATTATTACTTTTTTAATATTTTCTGGAAGTTTGTCAAAAACAGCTTGCCCGCCAGCCCAAGCAATCGCATCTTTTTTCCTTTTTGGAAGTTCATTGTTAAACAGCGCATCTGCTTGTTCTTTAGATATTGTCGTAGGACAATTTTTATCAGCTGCCTTTGCAAGACCATCCACAGAAACATTTTTACAAGGAGTAGAGAGTAAAGAGGATATGGTGTTATTATCAATACCAGCCTCCTTCATAATTTGAGAAGCTCCAGATTGAGCGAGATTGAATCCCCATCCTATTGTTGGATGACCAGTAGTATCCATATAAACCCAAGATTTATATTTACCACCCTCTTCGTCTTGCTTTATTTGATCTTCGACAGATTTACTATAGTATACTGGGTCATTTATACATTGTCCGTCTTGTTCCAAAGAACCTGAAGCTCCCCCTCCTCCAGAAGACCCTCCTCCTGAACTTGAAGTGTTAAAAATCCAAGACCCATAATCTGGATTTATATAGGAAAAAAGAAGATTTACAAAAATAAAAATTAAAAAGGAAGCAACTGCATTTTTAAGAATCTTGTTCCCCTTTTGTTGATCGTAAATATTATCATATGTCCCCTTTAAGACAGCTCCTTCAATGAGTTTAAAAATAACTAAAGCAATTATTGCCGCTGAAGCCATGAGGGCAATATATCTAGCTGTGTCTGCTAACCCACCTGTTGAAGTATTTGATATTGTTTCCGTTTCTTTATTATCAAGTCCATCAGAAACATTTCTGTAAATAGTGTCCTGTGCAAAAGCAAAATTAAGGGTCAAAAATATAGAAATAAAGACCAGAAAAAGTTTTTTGAATATTTTTTTATTCATTAACTAATTTTATCATAAATAAAAACTTTATTGGTTGACTGAAAAATTAATTAAAGCCTCTCCTTCTTGTAGGATTTTTTGACTATTTGTTATTTTAAGATCTAGTTTTTTTACACTATTAGCAAAATAATTATATACATTAGAGCCAATGTTTCCATTAAATACTCCATCAGTTGTCCAAGAATAAGTCAAAACAGGATCTAGAGTATTTTTTGCAGAAAAGAAATAAGGCTCTGCTACTATATTAAAAGAATCACCTGAATTTACTTTTAGCTCTTCATATTTTTTATTTATAGCGTTAGAATAAGTCAAAAGAGGATTGTCATACTTTCTGTAGAGTATTGGTAAAGAAGAAAATGGTAATATTTCTATAATCTTTTTTCCTAAAAGACTACTCTGGCTACTATCGGTATACACATCTAATTTTAAAGTGTTAACAGGCCTATAATAGTCTAATGTAATATATAAAATATTCCCAATTAAATTATTTGAGTCACCGTACACAAGAGAATCATTATAAGTCCAAACATAAAACAATTTAGAAGTATCTATATTTCCGACACTGGAGTTTACCTCAACAAAAGGCACTACTTTTATAACAGCCTCTTCTCCCGGTAAAGCCCTACCTCTATAAAAAGTGGGAGTATAGCTATCAATAGCTTGCCACTCTATATTTATAGAAATATTATTACCAGATAAATTTTGAGAAAAAGAAAAATTAAAAAATATAACAAATAAAAGTATAGGTAAAGAGATTTTAAGAATATTGATCCGGCTCATATACAATATAATATCACAAGCAAGTATACTTTTTGTTTTATACTTTATTTTTCTTTTTTGCTTCTAAAAGTTGTGCTGGATTTGTAGTAACGATCTGATCTTCTACATATGAAGAAATAACCTTTATAGCCACATGTTTTTGTCCTGCGAAGAAAATTCCTTCCCCTACTCCTGATTCTAATAGTAAATATTTTTCTTCATCTGTAAGATTAAAAGTTTTTTGAACTAAATCAATACTTGAAGGAGATTGTTTTAATAAAAGCTGCATACTTGAGTTTGTGATAATTGGAAGCCCATAGGGAGATCTTAAAAAGTCACCCACATCTTGAGAAATTGTCGCAAGACCTAGATAATATTTTCTACCTCTTTTTGCAAGACCAAATAAGAATGACGCAGTATCTTCATTTTTCATCATAATCCAAGCCTCATCAATAATTAATAATCTCTTTTTTAATTCTTTTCTTACTTCATTCCAAATAAAGTGAGTGATGATATACATCGCTACAGGCTTAAGCTCGTCCTCCATGTCACGAATAGAAAAACAAATAAGTTTTCTATTAATATCAACATTTGAAGGCTTGCCAATAAATCCAGACCACACACCATCTATATATTTAGATAATCTTTGTTGAATATCAATCGATCCTTCTATTCCAGAAAGCACATCTGCAAAATCTGAAAGTAATGGGAAATCTAAACCCTCTAAAGACTCCGTTTCTTCTGTAATATCTTTTATCGCATAAGTCTCTGTTAAGGCTCTGTCGACTATCGCATCTTCTTCTGGCGTTAAACCTCCAAGCATAACCCTTAACAGCCCTACAAGGCTTATAATATTGCTTCTTAAGACCTCTCCTATAGACTCGCCTTCTACAAGTGCCGGCAAGTCAAAAGGGTTAATATGATGATTTGAATTTAAAGAAATATCAAAATATCTGCCACCTACAGATTCTGCCAAATATTCATATTCTTTTTCTGGGTCTATAATAATGACATTTGTATCAAACATTAAAGTACGCAATATTTCTAGCTTTGTATAATAAGATTTTCCAGATCCAGAAGTAGCAAAGACCATACTATTATAATTTTCAAGAGAAAATCTATCAAAAATCACAAGGGAGCCATTGTGTCTGTTAAGGCCATACAATATTCCCCTGTCACTAGAAAGATCAAAAGATAAAAATGGAAAGAAAGAAGAAAGAGGAGAAGTATTGATTTGATTTGTTATTTTTAATAAATCTGTACCAAGTGGAAAAACAGTTTTTATTGCCTCAGCTTCTTGGAAGAGTGCTGGCCGAATATAAATTAATTTACTTTCTAAAATATTTTTTATTTCAGTCTCTGTTTTTCTAATCTCTTCAGGGTCATCTCCATATATTGTTATATAAAGCCCTACCTCAAACATCTTTTCACTTGCTTGTTGAAGTGAGTCTCTCAAATCTTCTAGGTCTTGAAGAGCTGTCTCAAGTTTTGGATCACGGACTTCTCCTTTTTCTTGTTTTGTGTATATTTGACTCTCTACTTCAGCAACTTTCTTTTGGAATTTCTTCATCATTTCCGTCGTTGCTAGTGGAGTAATATGCATAGACACATTAAAAACCTTGTCTAAATTTATAAGAGGAGCAAGCCATGAATCATCTAGATATCTTGGATAAGAAATCACAAAAAAACTTTTCGCAGTTTTCCCAGAAAGATTTATACTTTGAGATTCTATTTTCAAGCCAGCTGGAGCGATAAGGTCTTTCAATTCTTGGCTTGCTCTATCATAAATCTGCTCGTTTGAGAGCGGGCCTTTATTGTCTTTATTTGTTGTGTTAAAAATGTCGAGTAATCCCATATATTTTATTTTTCTTTTGGCGTGTCCAACTCATTTGGATTAAACAATTTGTAGAATAAGTTAATAACTTCTTCTGTACTAGCGCCTTTTACAGTTAGACCTAAAGAGGTTAGACCAGACATGACTATGCTAGTTCTTTGCATGAGCTGATTTCTATTTTTTATAAAATCCTCCTCAGAAATTCTTTTTTCAGAAGAGACTATATTCAAAGAATCATAAGGCACTACTATGTAAAAGTTTTTTGTCATAATACTTTGCTCTTCTGTAAATTTTTGAATAAACTCTATATACTCTTTTATTTGTATTTTTAAAAGATCTTCTTCTACTTCATTTTGTCTTTCTTTGAGTAGAGATAAATAGCTTCTTATGTCTAATTTTTTTGATTGTAAAAATATTTCAATATTAAAATCGAGTGAGTTAAGAAATGTTTGAAAACCTGTAATTATACCCATTTGCTCATCTTCGCCTTTTAAAGAAAGATTTAAAGAAGTTGAAGATAGCAAGGCTCTCATACTTCCATCATTTAAGATAACTATTCCCTCCCTTATTTCTTTTATTGGAACAAAATTTTGAGTAGCATTCTTTATCATGTGTATAGTATATCATTTAATTATAAGCGTATAACAGAGTAAATTTTTAAAATTTTAAATTAAACATTTTTTTTCATCAGGCGCTCTCGAAGGCTCATACTCATTTCCGCCCTTTCTTCTTTTTGTATATTTTTTACCTCTAAAATATTTAATTTTGCTGATAAGTCTCTTATCTTTTCTGGGGTAATAGCTTTTGAAGCTGTATTTTGGATAACTTTTGCTTTATCTGCTTCTATTTGTTTTAATCTTT
The DNA here is from genome assembly GCA_030837425.1 of Patescibacteria group bacterium. Classification (GTDB taxonomy): domain Bacteria; phylum Patescibacteriota; class Minisyncoccia; order Phycocordibacterales; family UBA5272; genus UBA5272. The sequence continues at coordinate 13,102 of JAUPLJ010000003.1, read as the reverse complement.
GGGCGCCGATATCTTCTCTTTTTATTTCATTTTTATGCCAAACTAAAACTTTATCACCTATTAAAAATTTATAAGCAGACTCCATAACATCAGCAAAAGGCCTGTTATTTATTTTTACAAAAGCTAAAGCTATAAAGGTGCCAGAAAATATAAGTATTAAAGGAAAGGAAATAATTACGCTAGGTACAAGCTTCCAAAATATATAAGCGAAACCTCCTGCGCCTAACAAATATCCAAATTGTTTGAAAGTAAATGGCCCAAATACTTTGTCTTCTATATCTAAAAATTGTGGAACTCTAAATTGCATATTATTAATATTTTAACACAATTAGAATCCAAATATAAATTTAAGATTATTTTTAAAAATCTTCTCTATAAGGATCAAAATCTTTTTCTTGTCCACTTGTGTTAGCAGAAGAGCCAGACATAGCTTTTGAATAATGGGAAACAGTATTTTTTTGTTTTTCAGCTTCTTCTTTTGCTCTTTTTTCTCGAAGCAGATCCAGATCAACTTCCTGGTCTGCATTATTTTCTAATTTTTCACTTAGCTCTTTTGCTAGAAGCTTACTAATATTTTCATTTTCTTCCTCTTTTACTTTTTCTTCTACAAGGACAGCTTCATTTTCTTTATTAAATTCTTCCATTTCTACTTTTCTTTTTTCTTCCAGCTCTTTTCTTTTCTCTCTTAATCCTTCTTTAGCTTTTTCTTCTTCTATTAATTTTGCTAGTCGCACCTCTTCTTCTGCTTTGATTTGCATCATCCTCTCTTTTATTTTATCTGTATCACTTAGATCTTTAATACTTATTTTTGCAAGTAAAGAATCCCTATTCATTACAGAGTCTTTTAGAGATTTTACCTGAGTATTATTATTTTCTTTTTCAGCTTCTTTTTTAAGGCTTTCTATGGCCCTGTCTTTATATTGAATCAGAGTCGCCCCTTTTCCTGTGAGTACTCCAGTCCTCTCTAAAAGGATTTTTCGTAGCTCTGCTTTCTCTTTTTCTAAATTACTTTCCTTTAATGTCAGGTGTTTTATTTCTCTTATTGATCCATTTTTTTCTTGAAGTACTTGTTTACGAATACCAGAAAGAATATATGTATCTATATTTTTTAATATGCTTTCAGCAGAAGAAATTTCTATTGCTACACCACTTATTTTAAAACTCTCGAGTAAAGTATTTCTTGCTTCTTCAAGTGGAAGAAGCCCTACCAAGATTGATACTGCCACATTTTCTATTATTACATTCGCCTTCTCTTCATTTAGTTTGTCTATCTGACAAATCAATTTTATATTATCTTCAAATTTATTACCTAAAATATAATCTTGAATAACAGGAGCCGCTTCAGAAAAAGCTCTGTCGAATTTATCAACCTCTTCATCCTTTTCATTTTTCTCAGCAGAAGGAGCTTCTACTTTAGGAGCAGGTTGCACCTCTTCTTCATTTATTGTTGGAATATTTGTTTGTGTATTATCTTGTGGCATAAATAAAAACTTGATATAAGTATTATATCAAGTTTTTAGAAATAGTTTATAAATTGAAATCTATTTTTTGTCTGGTATAATTACTCTATAAATAATAACTATATGTCATTAAACGGAGCTCCCAAATATAACCAGAAAGGAGTAAAAGAATATATAAAAGACACTAGCCGAGATTTAGGTAAAAAAGCAGCCTTGGAGCAATTTAATTTAATTAGAGATACTGAAGTATTTAAAGAATACGAAAAAGAAAGAAAAGAAAAATTAAAAGAACAGGATGAAAAATATCTTGTTGGCTTGAATAGTAAAAAAACAGAAATAAAACAAGAACCAGTAAAACAACAAGAAAGTTTAGGTTTTAAATCCATAGAAAACAAAATAAAAGAAGCAATTAAATTTTCTGAAGGTAATCAAGAGTCAAATTTTTCTGTTTCAGAGTTTAATGAGTTGGCGAAAGAAGTATATACAATAAAAGATGAAAATATAAGAAATAAATTTGTAGAAGAGTTGATAAATATACAAACTAAAATAAATAATCAAATTAATCTTCATACAACACAAACTAATACTTTATTAAATAATATATCATCAACTCCTCCTTCTCCTCCTTCTCCATCTTCTCCACCCAATCCTCCCTCTCCACCCCTTCCACCTTCTCCAACCCCCCCAGTTCCTCCAACCCCTCCACACATTCCAGGTAGAAAAAAGAGTTTTAGCTCACAAGAAAGGCTTACTAATAAAGGAATTGGTTGGACTCATAATGAAAAAGTTTCTAATTTTATAGAAAGAATGTTTACCGATGATCCAATTAAATTAGCAAAAGAAGTTGGATTATTGGCAGGATTAAATGGATCTAAATTATTCACAGGACTGTTGGGCATAGATAAAAATAGAAATAAAATAGTTAAAGCCTTAAAGGATGTTTTAGACAATAAAGGGTTTAAAAAAATTTTATCTGAAAATAAAATTGATACAGAAAATCTAAAAGGACTTTTAGATAAATTAAAAAAGAGTGGTGCTGATTTGTTTAAAAATAAAGAAGACAAATTAACAAATCAAGAACGACAATTATTAAAAAAGACATTAACTATATATAATAACTATATTGAGTCTGAAGATTATGAAGAAGATAAATATATAAAAGATAAGATTAAACAAAACGAGGATATAAATAAAACAACCGGTAAAATAAAAAGACTCACAGAATCTTTAAGGAAATCGGATTTGAAAGAGACAATACAAGATATGAAAAATATTATAAAAGACGAATACACACTAGATTTAATATTTTCTCTCGAGAAAGCTTCTAAATTAAGTATGACGCCAACAGAAACAGTAGAAGATTTTATCAGAAGAGCTGTTAACGAAATGAGAAATGATAGAATCCTAAGTGGAACAGATTTAGCAGAAATTAATAGAAATATTAGAAACACTCCTTAATTTATTTATTCACAGGGATATCTTCAAATTCTGCGTACTCTATATCTTGATTATCTTTTGATGTTATTTTTTTAGCATCGTTTACATTTACCTTCATTTGTTTTCCTAATTCATTTTTTTCCTCCCTGGAATTATTAGGAAGAATTACTGGCTTAGGTTCATCAACGCTAGTTCCTGATCCATTTGATAAATAAGCTTTTGGTTGAGTTGCTACTTCATTAGTGGTTCTTGCTCTATTTACCAACTTATCTCCTGTCATTAATTGAATATTGTTTGCAACAACTTGGAGATTGTCAGTGTGTACAGTTTGATTACCAGAACCATTATTTTGATTATTTGAAGAACCATTTGCATTGTTATTTCTTGTAAAATTATCTGGAGTATACTCGTGTTTTACAATCTCATTTTTCTCATTTTTATTATTATCTTCTCTATTTTTTATAAAATCCTTCTGATCCTTACTTTCTTGTTTAAGGCCATCTGACATTTTTACAAATTGACCCTTTTCATCTCTCTTACTTATTTGTCCTGTCTTAATATTAGAAGATGCTCCGACATATTCATTTGGTACTTCTTTAGCGGTCGAATTTCCCTCACCATTTTTATTTTTTTCTCCCGCTTCCCTTTCCTTTGTTTCTTTACTTGTTTTAAATTCAGTATTTTTCTTTTCTTCAATTTTTTTATCTATTTGTTTTAAAGCTAATTTAGCCGTCTTATCTCCATTACCTGCTCTTTTTTCAAGATCCGTCCTTATTCTTAATTGAGTATGTTCGTTAGCTTTGTGATGGGTGTTGGCAATATTTTCGGCTTCTGAATTTCTTTTTGTCTCTCCATCAAGCCCAGACCTATTTGTATAATTTTTAACCCCTTTAAACAAAGCTCCTCTTATTCCAGATTTTGTAGACCCTCTTGTTATCCAATCATTTATTTTATCTCCAGCTTTTGTGTTGTTCATAACACCACCAAGAGCCCTACCTCCAACAAATTTTCCAGCACCAAATGCCAAGCCTCCTGCTTTTCCTGCATACTTCCCTATAACTCCCCCAAGTTTTTCACCCATGCTCCCACTCAAGCTTTTAGATGCACTTATTGCAAGCTGAAGGACAACTATTACTAACACTGAAGAGATTATTCCTCCTAAAAAGCCACTAGTTCCTTCTGGAGCTCCACCAGGAGTAGTTGGACCAGAGCCAACCATGTCAGAAGCTACTTGGCCTATTTGTACTGCAAGCAAAACTAAAAACATAAATACAGGGCCGAGCAGCACATTCCCTGTAAAGTTGTCCATCACAAGCTTTTTATATTTATCTGTAAACTCTGTCAGACCATCTGGAAAGAGCATTATTGGTGAAAAGATCATACATAAAAGCAAAATGATAGTCCTCGAAAGTATAAGTATGGCCCCTTGAAACAAAACAAATACACTGACTATGCTCACAGCCAATTGTCCTAATGTGAAAGGTACAGCATCCCAATCACCTTTACTCACTTTAAAATTACCAGCAATACCAGTACCTCCACTATTTTTACCACCATTGTCTATACTCAATGTCTTTTTTAAGACGTCAGATATTCCTTGTGGATTTTTTGCATCCTGCTTAGTCATGCTTCTATATATCATGATAGTTATTTTATTTGATTCATCAATTATCCATCCGGTTATCGTGAAAGAGAAATATACAAATAATGCAAGGATTATTATTCTTGGCAGTATTTTATTCATTTTTTCACCGTCATCATCAATCAGTCTTCTTATTATTAGATAGAAGACTAAGAATGTCATTAGAGAAACAATCAGTGACAATATTATTGTCTTATAGATTACATATGCTTTAGATCCTTCAACCCAGTCTTTAAAATTTATTACACCCGTGTTATAAACCCAATCAAAAAGAGCTCCTGCTAAATCTACAATGATATTCACTAATCCATTTATTCCTTCGATTATTATATTTATAAGATATGCTCCAACACTACAAGCAGGATCTGCCATTATTGAATTATCAGTAAAAAAAGAAAAAAAACTAGTCTGGGTACATTTATCATTATCTCCATAAGCTTTTCTCGTGTTAGGGTCAGCGTCTGCTATGCTTGGATCTGATTTTGTATTGTTCACATTAATAAAATCTTTAGAAGCATCAAGCTTTAATTGATTTACTTTAAAGCTCGGATCAAATGTTTGATTATCGGTCCCAGGTATCCCTTCTACAGTAAAAATACCTTTTGAAAATATTGTACATTTGTCTAGATTGGTCCCATCTGTGGTACATCCATCAGCTCTTAGTATTGAGTCTTTTTTGTATAATTCAGAATAAATAGTTTCTCTTAATTTATTATTAACATTTTTTAATTTAGTCTGAACATCTGTAGGAATTAAACTTTTATTTATAGTTATATATTTGTCTATCGTTAAATAAATTTTTAAATAATAATAAATCAAGGTCGCCACTTGTAGATCTTCATGGGTATAAGTACCGCTGTCATTTCCTGCTAATGTTTTTGTTATAAATTTTGCATCTGCTAGTTTAGTTTCAGATGTCTCCAGATTACCTGTAAGAGTTGACCACAACAAAGATATGGTCTTTGTTTCTTCTGCTGAGAAACTTGTATTAAAATTAGAAAATTCTGTTACAAGATAATTAAATTTTATAGCAATGTCATTACCAAAATACCCATATTTTCCACGATAAAGTCTCTCTTTTATAAAATTATCAAGTGAACTATTAAAGTCAGAAAGCTTAAAAGTTGTTCTTGGAAAATTTCCATCCAAATTTACATCAGTATTTTCTAATTTATAATTAGGATTATCTAAAGCCAGCTTCTTTAAAGTAGGATCTATCTTACATTTAGCAATATCATTTTCACAAGTAGTAAGATCAGTCCCATATCCAAATCCTTGTATTGCCGCACTCACACTTTCCGTGTTGGCGAAAATTAAAAGAAAAAAAACCAAAAAAAATATAGCTATTTTTTTTGTTAAGTTTTTAGAGCTAAGAATCCTATTCATTGCTTCATTTTATCACGGAAAAGAAAAGAATAAAATAAAAAACCTACTCTGTGAGGAGTAGGTTTTTACTAGTTATTGTTTATTTGAATATCTAAACCTTTTTAAGGTTTACAAATATCATTGGCTATTTTATTACAAAAATCAACTTCTTTATATTTTTGTGATTCGCCGCTATTGATCGCGTATTGGAAATTTTTTGGAATATTTGGTGTATAGTCTCCCGGGATAGAATAAGATATTCCCTTAGCTATTTTGTAAGATTTTATTCTTAGATTCAGAAGATTATTTTTTATTCCTGGTTCAGTAGTTTCGCTTTTTGTTGGTATTATAAACTGTATACTCTCTGGGTCTAGATTTGCTGTATCTTGATATTCCTCCATGTAATTATAATCAATAGTAGCATCTTCTAGATTTTTATCAGTTAAAGTATTTTTTAGTAGATTGGATATTAATGTACTTGATATATTTTCAGTTTTAGAATCTTTTATTTGTTTTAGTACCGTTGTTAGTTGTTGAATTTTTAGATTATTAGCGGCCATTTGTTTTATTAAATCTTGTATCTCTTTTTGTAATGTAGAGGCTATAGGAATTAATTTTTGAGCCGACCCCGTTCTGACTTTATTATCATCTATTGCTTTATAGTTTAAAACCTGAGCAAAAGCTATAGAAGAAACTGCAATTTTAGCTATTATTTCGCCTTTTGCTATTCCAGCTTTTTGCATAAAGAAGTATGTATAGACCATGTTGTTTAGTTTTTCTACATTAAAATTATTTATATCTTTGTATCTATTTATTGTATCGTTGATTTCACTTGTTGGACCTGAAGAGATCGCATAATCTAGTTTAGATTGATCAGCCTGGTCTGATACTTCTTGTGCCTTTTTGTCGCTACCAACTAAGTCACCTATAGCATTTGAGAGTTGAGAGTATTGAGCACTCCCTCCATTATTATCAGAAGCTCCTATTGATAAGATACTGCTTAATAAAGATGCATATTTACCAATCTTCCCAGCGGTATTATTAATTTTACAAAAGGTATCATCATCTGCACATTTAGTAGTGGTTGCATTATTAGTATTTTGAGCGGCAGCTAGGATGCTTAAATAAGGAGATTGTCTTGCAGAATCAATATCTGCTTTAATTTTTGCTGCACTATCTGTACCTGATGTTGCTATATTATCGCAATAGGCTGTAGTCGGGTCTGTAGGGTCAATTTTCTTTGTCTTACCTTCTTTATCTAAACATTTTTCATTTCCTATTATTCCACCATTTGCATTATATTTATTGATTGCGGCAGATTGTGAACTAGAGACTTGTTTACTTATTTCTGTTTGTATAGAAGCTTGTATTCCTGAAGGACTATTTGAAGGATTTGCTAGAGCGGCTTTTGTTAAAGGTCCCCCATATCCAGCATTTGCTATTGAGATCCATGCAGCTTGAGCAGCTTTTCCAGTTATAGCTTTATTTTGCTTCTGTGTAGCCAGCATTGCTGTTTGTGTCATATCATCTACTTCTCCACTCTGGTCGAGCTTATTTTCCTTTTGAAAAGCTTTTACAGCAGACTCTGTTCCGCCTCCGAAGATACCGTCTATTGCACCATTATAATAACCTTGATCTTTTAAAAATTTTTGTAGAGAGGTCACATTTCCACTTGAAACATTTTGCATAAAAGAATGTGTGGATAAAACCAAAGTAAGAATAATGGTTATTACAGTTAAGGATATTGTTTTATTTTGGAAGATTGTTTTTTTCATATTTTTTGAATCTATAATTTATATTATTTAATGACATTCACCATCCAGGCCTAATTTTATATTACTATCATATGGGGTACCGTCACCATACAAACATATACTTCCTATAGTCATACATCTTCCTAAACCATCATATACTTTTTGTCCAGTATTATCACATTTACCTCCTCTTGGTACACAAGTATAAGGACCATTATTATTAAAAAGACTCACGTATCCTGTTTTACACTCACAGCCATACCCAAGATCTTTATCATAAACAGAAATTGAATTTGTGCCACATTGTGGCTTATTACCATTAGAAGTATTATTTGTTGGAGTGCTGTTATTTTGATTACCGCTTCCACTACCACTATTACTATTATTATCAGACATTCCTTTTTTAAGTGGAATTTTCCAAGAAGATATATTATAAACATCATTTTGGCTAGAGCTGGTATCTTTTGCTGTTAGATCTCCATTACACAATTCATCTATATTTACATTTTTGAGAGCTGGTTTTGGCTTTACCCAATTAGCAGGCTCTCCCTTTTTGATCACATCTTTTAACTTAACATCATTACAAATTTCTTTTTGTGCGATAGCTGCTAGACCTACAACCTTTAGTTTGTCCACGCTACTTTGCGCATCATTTCTAAGTTTTTTTATTGTGTCCGTTAAGGCTTTAGATTGATATGGGTTCGTATCGGCCCCTTGTAGATCATTTAAGGATTTTTTTATTGCGTTAGTTGAGGATTTGTTTAAGTAATTATTTAAATCACCTATTATTTGTTGACCATTTGTAAAAACATTAGTAGAAGAGTCTTTACTTGTTCCTATGTTTTTAGTGACAATGTCCCCTATTTGACTCAAAGCTAAACCTGAAGCATTTGAAGCAGCTTGAGTTAAATCAAAATTCTTTAGGCTTTGGGCTGTATTTTTTACTGTATTCAATGTATTTTTTACTTCTTGTACTGTTCTTACACCCTCCTTTATTTGATTTATGACCTGAGTGGTATTTTGAATTAAGTTAGGAAAGTCAATATTAAAAAGAGCCGAAGCATTATTAGTTGTAATAAAAAAAGCCAGGAGTATTGTAGATATTATTATTTTCTTTTGCAAATTAAATTTAATTTTCATATTTTTATTTTATTACTTTATTCCAAGATTATTAAAATATTTTTTAAAATCAGAGTCTACTTTGCTCAGGTCTTTTTTAAAAGAAATCATATAATCTTCTCCACCTAACACTAAAAATTTAAAAGGATCTGAGTCAATAGTAGTCAAAGAATTTAAATAAGTATTTTGTTTTTCAATCAAATTTAAAAGCTCTATTTGATATATTGCTCCAGATCTTGGGGCAGATATTTTAAGTAAGGTGTCTATAAAAGATTTATTGATACCTATTAGATCATTAACATTACTGTTTTTCCCAAAATTTTTCATTTTACTATTATAATCATTAAAAGCTTTTGTTAAATCATTATAATATTCATTATAAGAAGCTGAATCCTCATTTCTTGATATATCTAAATTAGAAATAGTGTAAGAATCAGTCTGGATATTATTTTTATAACCCAATATCACATTAGATAAAAAATAGCCTTTTTCTTCTGGATTTGTTATTCCATTTTGCTCTAAATAGATATTAGTCAAAGCCAAATCCTGAGACATGTTAACAGTCATATTTCCATCATTATTCGCATTAGCACTAGGATTATTAGTATCCATATAACTTAAATCTATCCCATAATCTCTTGCTGCTCCAAAGATATCTATACACCCTTCGCCTTTAGAAGGATCTATTTTTATTGTTTGTCCACGAGGGTCACGGCATTCTTCACTGGAATTTTTGTTTACCAGATAATCTTTATTTCCAAGTCTGGTGTTACTCACGATTAAGACTATTGCCCCGATAGCTAAAAGCGCATAAAGGTAAGTCTGTATACTCACTTGAGAAAGTAAGTGCTTTATTTTTTCTATATAAATATTGTTACTGTTTTCTGGCATATTATTGACTAATATTATTAATAATAGCAATATTATACCACGGTAAATCCTCTTATTTTATTTTTTCACTTCTTTTGCAATGTTTGTAAAATCTTTTTCTGATAAATCTTCCCCTCTTATTGTCGTTTTTATATTTAATTTCTTAAAAATCTCTTCCCAATTAGTATCTTTTATCTCTTTTTTTAGATTTCCAATCATCATTTTCCTTTTGTGGGCAAAAGATTTCTTAACTATGTTCAAATAAAGAGCTTCTAAAGACTTTTTTTCTTTGTGTATTTTATTTAAAGTTATTTTTAATACTGCGCTACCCACTTTTGGTTTTGGGAAAAATGAGCCAGCAGAGACTTTATATATTATTTTCGGAATTCCGTAGAATTTTACAGCGAGAGAAAGTATAGATTCTTTTTTATCTCTTGCCACGATTCTTTCTGCTACTTCTTTTTGCATTAAAAGCACCATTAATTCTGGGCTTTTTTTAATAGATAAAAATCTTTCTATTATTGCACCTGTTATATAGTATGGGATATTTGCTATTATTTTATATTTTTCATCTTTCTTTATAATTTTTTCTATATCAAGATCAAGAATATCCCCTTCAATTAATTTGAGAGATTTATTTTTTATTTCTTTTGTAAATTTTTCTTCAAGGTATGAAATTAATTCTCTATCCTTCTCTATGGCTATGATTTTCCCTCCAGATTTTAAGAGTTCCTCAGTCAAAGCACCTTTTCCTGGTCCAATTTCTATTACGATCTCCCCCTTTTTTATTTCTCCAGCATTAACTATTTCAAAAATAGCTTTACCACTAGTTAAAAAATTTTGCCCTAAAGATTTTTTTGGTTTCATCATAAGATTCTAACACAAAACTTGTTTATTTTAGAAAAGAATTTTTTTCGCGAACCCCGCAAGCGAAAGCTTAAAAATTTCTTTTCTAAAATTTCTAATTTATATTTCTAGAAAATCTTCTTCCCATTCGTCATCTCCGAATTCCCATTTTTTCTTTTTCTTATTGTTTCCAATTTCTGTATCGCTTCCATAATAGACGCTATGATATATCACTTCATCTGTCTTTAATTCATTTACATCATCTAAAAATTCACTGGGAATGTTTATCTTTTTCTCTCCATATATTGTACGAAGCTCGGCGTAGCATAAAAATAATTTCTTCTTGGCTCTTGTCACAGCTACATAAAAAAGCCTCCTCTCTTCTTCTGACTCTTCTAAACTTTTTTTCCTATTACCAATATCGATATGAGGAAAAAGGTCTTGCTCGAGTCCTACCAAAAATACATATTCAAATTCAAGCCCTTTTGAGGCATGAATAGTCATAAGTCTCACGCCTTCTTTTTCTTTATCTTCATCATCTTGATCACTTCGAAGCGAAGTCTCTTCTAAAAAGATGGTCAATGCATCAATTGCTGCTATCTCATCAAATTTTTTAGTGATGCTTACAAGCTCTCTTATATTTTCAAGTCTATCTTTCTCTTCACTTCCACCATTTAAGAGCTCTTCTTCTATTCCAGAGTCGACTATTATCATTTGAAGAATCTCAGATAATTTTTTGGTTCCCTCTTTTAAATCAGAATCTATTTTGTCTAGAAAGCTATACACATTTTGGATTTTTAATAAAGCGGAAGCAGGAAGTGAGGCTTCATCTTTTGCAAAAATTTTTGCAATTGTAGTCTTACCGATTCCTTTTTTCGGGGTCTCAAAAATCCTTTTTAGATCCGCAAGATTTTCCCTATTTTGGCTCCCTCTTAAATAACTTAAGACATCTTTAATCTCTTTTCTGTCGAAGAATTTTGTACCAAGCAGATTATAAGTAATAGCATTTTTAATCATCGCTTCTTCTAGAATTCTAGATTGAAAGTTTGTCCTGAAAAGTATCGCTATATTTTTTAATTCGACTCCTCCCCTATTTAATTCCTTAATCTTTTTCGCAATAAAATCTGATTCCAATTTTTCGTCAAAGGTTGGGCAGATCTCTATTTCCTCTCCTTTATTTTTATTTGTAAAAAGATTTTTTGGGAACCTTGCTTTATTTTTTTGAATAGAAATGTTTGCAAGAGAAAGAATATTTTGAGTTGATCTATAATTCTCTTCAAGAAGAATGACTTTTGCACCTATAAAATCTTTTTCAAAATGTAAAATGTTTTTCAAATTTGCTCCACGCCAAGAGTAAATATTCTGATCTATATCCCCCACCACGCAAAGATTTTTCGCTTTCTCTTCTACCAGCTCTTTTATAAATTCATATTGAGAATCATTGGTATCTTGATACTCATCTACATGGATATATTTCCATCTTTTTTGTAAAGTTTCTTTTACAAGATTATTACTTTTTAATAGTTCTACTGTTTTGATTATTAAATCATCAAAGTCAGCCGTTCCTTGTTTTCTTAGCTCCTTTTCGTAAAGCCTCCAGACTTTTTCTATAATCTCCATATTATAGCTAGCTACTTTTTTGGTGTAATCCTCTACTGTTTGCCAATTAGATTTTTCTCTACTGATTGCGTTTTTTATTTTGCTCGGGTCATGGACTTTAGGATCAAGCCCAAGGCTCGTAATAATATTTTTAACCATATGATTCGTATCAGATGAATCAAGCACCACCATATTTTTATGAAAGCCTAGCTCTCTTCCAAATTCTTTTAATATTAAAAGCCCTAGAGAGTGAAATGTTTTTATTGTGGGTAGATTTTTATTTCTTAAAAATATATTTTTTTCTAAGGTGTACTTTTCTACCAGACTTTCTTCTTCCATTCTTTTTATTATTCTTTCGAGCATTTCTTTGGAGGCTTTATTTGTAAATGTGACACAGAGAATATTTTCTGGCTCAACTCCATTTTTAATTATGTTTATCACTCTCTCTGTAATGGTTTTTGTTTTTCCAGCTCCTGCTCCAGCCAAAATTAAAAGCGGTCCACTTATTGATTGTACCGCTTCTAATTGTTTTTCATTTAACTGATTTTTCATTCGATAATTTTATCACACTTATCCAGAATTGGCCTCTTGGAATTCTACTCTATAGGCTCTCTTTAAAAATTCTTCTATTTTTTCATCTTCACTCGGGTCTATATTTAAGGTATCCATTAAATTAGTTAATAATTTAAATATTTTTTCTCTATCATCAGAGTCTATTTTTTTATATTCCACATCATCTTTATTATTTAAAAATTCTTCCATTCCTAAACTCTTTAAGACAGATACATAAGAATTTTTTCTAAATAATAATCCTGATTTTTCAAATGAGCTTACTATTTCTTTTATCTTATTTAAGACATACTTTTCCTCCTCCTCTCTGGCCTCAATCGTCGCATAGTATCTATTTACATCTTTTTTACTACCCTTCTCTTTTTTCTCGTCTACCACTTTTTCCTCAAAAGTATTTTTTATTTCTTCATTTTTAAATTCTTCTTTTTTTATTTGCTCTT
>JAUPLJ010000054.1 GCA_030837425.1 Patescibacteria group bacterium | reverse complement strand
TTATAAATCCATAAACTTCTACACAGTCTTTTATATTTGCCAGTGGTGATTCACCATTATCTGTCGGCTCGTAATTTTCTACATTTGGCAAGATCACAGGAAGCTCTTTGTCAGCAACAGAATAGCTTGTACGATTTTCATCAAAAACAATTGGAAAAGGCTCTCCCCAATATCTTTGTCTTGCAAATACCCAGTCTTTCAATTTGTATTGACTTACAATTTTTCCACCAACTTTTTCTGTAATCTTCACCCGAGCTTCTTCACTATTCATTCCAGAAAAATCTGCAGAATTAATTAATACACCTTCGTCTTCAAACAATTCTTTTGATTCTTTTTCTTCTTTATCTCTAATTACTTCTCTAATCTCCAAATTATATTTCTTTGCAAATTCGAAATCTCGCGCGTCGTGTGCTGGGACAGCCATGATTGCGCCAGTTCCATAATCACTCAATACATAATTCGCAATGTATATTGGTACTTCTTCTCCATTTGCAGGATTAATAGCCTTGATGCCAGTATCGACTCCTTCTTTTTCTAATTTACTCATGTCGAAATCTATCGTTCTCTCTTTTTCTTCTTTCTCTAGCTTCGCTATAAAGTTTTTAATTTCAACACTTGCATCCCAACCATTCTTGATCCATTCTTTTGCAAGAGTATAAGATATACACATAAATGTACATCCAAACAAAGTGTCAGCTCTTGTAGTGAAGACTTTTAATTTATTTTCTTTAAAAGATTTTTCAACTAAATGTTCTAGATTATTAAAAATATAAGAAACTTGAGCGAAATCATTCTTTAATATTTCTTCTTTAGTAAATTCTATTAAAGAATTTCCTTTTTTATCCAATTCAGAAGATAATGTTTTATAATTTTCTTCTATTTCAAATAATTCATAATATTCACCGTTTCTAAAAGTTGCAATTGGAGAAATATGAACTAGCTTAGTTATTCCAATTTCTTCCCTTGTCTCACGAATTGCATTTTCTATACAATTTTCACCAAACTCTTTTCCTCCACCTGGCAAATAAATACGAGCATCATTTGGTTTTTGAAATCCTAAAAATTTATTTGTTCCTTTTATTCTAATTATGGCTACAGTTCTCTTACGATCATTTTTATAATTTTTATCACCTTCGTCATAAATTGTTTTCAAATCAAAACCAAAAACATTTGGATTTAAAATTTCAAAATCAATTTCACTACCAACACTTTTTCCAATCCAATTTCTTTGTAATTCTTTTATATGTGTCTCCCAATTAAGTTTATCAAGGTCAGCTAAAAGCCTGTCTGCATAATCTGTGATTTTTATCACCCATTGTCTGAGTGGCTTTTTTTCTACAATCGTCCCACACCTCTCACAAGCGTTGCCATCAAGATCTTCGTTGGACAAGCCTGTCTTGCAACTTGGGCACCAATTAATAGGCTCAAAGCTCTCATAAGCCATCCCATCTTTATACATTTGCTTAAACATCCATTGAGTCCATTTATAATATTTAGGATCAGTTGTATTTATTTCTCTATCCCAATCATAATTAATCCCGAGCATTTCTATTTGCTCTTTGTATCGTGCAACATTTTGTGCTGTCGCAATATTTGGATTGATTTTATTTTTTATAGCAAATTGCTCTGCAGGAAGCCCAAATGCATCCCAGCCCATTGGATGAAGTACGTTGTATCCTTGCATCTTTTTAAGTCTTGAATAAACATCTGTAGCAATATATCCTTTTGGGTGACCCACATGGAGGCCTTCGCCAGAGGGATAAGGGAACATGTCTAAGATATAAAATTTCTTTTTCTCTACATTTTTATCTTGAGAAAAATCATCAACAGTCTTATTGGTTTTATTATCGCTCCAATATTTCTGCCAGATCTTTTCTATCTCATCATAATTTAATTTACTCATAATTTTGCTATAAAAATATATAGACATAATATATCAAATAAAAGGGCAATTAAAAACAAAAAATATTAATTTTTATTAGCTTGACAAAGCTATACAAACTATGCTATAGTATATATAGACTCTTTCAAAATCATTTTTAACCTAAAAATTTTAGTAATGAAAAATTTAATCATTTTATTATTTACTTCTTTAATCACTCTAAGCTCATGTAATTATCAAGGTGGCGATTCTCGGGATTCTGTATCTTCACTTGTAGTAGACTCTGGATTTCTTGTTTCTAAAGCTCCGACTAACTTTGATTGTAAATTTGGATATGAATTAATGGTCAAAAGACAAATCGACAGCTCTAAAGCTAGTTATAATAAAGTCTATGTGTCCAAGCAAACTTATGAAGTGCTTCCTGAGCCAAATGATTTCACAAAAGTATTTATTTATTATGTGAAGAATATCGAAATAGGAGAAAATACGGGTACTCTATCTTTATACGATTTTCAATTTAATTTCTGTAGTGGATATAGGATAATAAGGATAGGGATTAAAGATTATTAAAGAACAAAAAATGAACAACAAAAGCAGTATTTGATATACTGCTTTTTTATTTTTATAAATTTCTATGCTAAAATAACTTTGAAATTAAACATATTAACTATTTATTAAATTTTAACTATAAAAATACTACTATGAAAAATAATCTTGAGGGTTTTGCGGGGAAAATAATAAAATCAATAGGGTCAATCTGGTCTCTTATTATCCACACTGTGGTATTTTTATTTTTTATAGTTTTAATATTGCTTGGCTACAACGCAGACAAAGTGATGCTTATTCTTACTACTATAGTTTCTCTAGAAGCTATATACCTTTCTTTATTTATTCAAATGACCGTGAATAAACATTCCGAGCACATTGCAGACATTGCAGAAGATGTAGAAGACATTCAAGAAGATATTGAAGAGATTAGTGAAGATGTGGAAGATATTCAAGAAGATATCGAAGAACTTAGTGAAGAAGATAATGATACAAAGCCGCTAGACTTAATAAATAAAAAAAGGCTGAATGACTAGGTTAAAGTTTTTGAAGTCATCAGCTTTTATAAATTTTCTGTTAATCTGGGGTTTTTCAGATTAGAATACGTCCGTCGTTTTGGAATACCTCCTTTTGGTTTTAGTATTCATAGCAAAAAAATTTATTTGGGATATTATACACTAATATTTATTAATTTCAAGTTTGAATAAAAACCACTCTATCGCGTGAAGTACTAATACAAAAATCAAAGTCTGCCATATACTAGCAAAGAAAAATCCGGGAGTAAGGTAGCTAGTCAATTCTAAAAAGGCAACATTTAAACAAAGCCTAAATAATCCTAATGTTAAAAAATTTATTGGCCAAGTTAAAATATTAATTATCGGCTTTATGGTTAAATTAATGATAGTCAAAATAATTGTGAAAATCATTAAAGCTATCCAATCAGAGTGAGAAATTCTTACAACCTTTACTGCTAAAAATACAGATGTGAAAGTTAAAATAAATCGAAACATATATTTAGATTATAGCATTAATAACTTTCCCAAAAAATACTATAATAAAGTAGTGTGATATAATCTTTTAAATATAAAAATATGATGAAAATCTTTAAAAACGAGACAAATGTAGCAATTATGCTGGGGGCTTTATTAATATCCATCTCAATAGTGTCTTATGGGTTGATGAGTAAGGGTTCAAACAAAGAAGATACTCTTACGAGTCTAATGACTGTAGACAAAATATTTCAAGGTAAGGATTTT
>JAUPLJ010000053.1 GCA_030837425.1 Patescibacteria group bacterium | reverse complement strand
AACCAAAAATCCGACTTGGTGTGCCTATCCGGATTTGAACCGGAACTGAGGGTTCCACAAACCCTAGTGCTAACCATTACACTATAGGCACCATACTTTTTACCTCCCTAAAATTTTAGGGGGGTCGACTTTTTAAAGTCGGGTGGGTTCTTCCACCGTGTGCCCGAGACTGGACTTGAACCAGCACGCCTTTCGGCACTACCACCTCAAGGTAGCTTGTCTACCAATTTCAACACCCGGGCATAAAATATGGTTGTGTGAGCTGTTACGCACTCTTTAAATGAATTGCTGCTTCCAAGCAAACATCCACAACCATAATCCTGAGGCAGGTCCTTCAATGACTTATCATCTCCAGCAATTTTCGCTCGCCACTACTAATTGTGCTGCGCTTCAGATAATCATAATATCAAAAATTTGACAGTTTATCAAATAAAAAATCTCTCAATAATTTTG
Organism: Patescibacteria group bacterium; assembly: GCA_030837425.1. Classification (GTDB taxonomy): domain Bacteria; phylum Patescibacteriota; class Minisyncoccia; order Phycocordibacterales; family UBA5272; genus UBA5272. The sequence continues at coordinate 3,260 of JAUPLJ010000053.1, read as the reverse complement.
AGAGATTTTTTATTTTTAAACTATTCTGATACTTCTTCTACAACTTCGTCTTTTAATTCTGCTGTAGTGATACCATCTTTCTTTACGAATCTTGTATCAGCTTTAAGCTTTCTTCTCACGTCTCTCAAAGCTTTATCACGAACGTAATAAAGTTTGCTTCTTCTTGTCTTTGCTCTTCTGACAATTTCTATCTTATCTATATTTCCTGAGTATAGTGGGTAAATTTTTTCTACTCCAACTCCAGAAGCGATTTTTCTAACTGTAAATGTTCCTTCGACTGCTGTACCATGCTTTCTTGCAAGTACAAGCCCTTCAAAAGCCTGAAGACGAACTTTGCCATCTTTATCTTTCAATTTATTCCAGACTCTGACAGTGTCCCCTGAAGAAAAGTCTAAGGCTTTTCTTTCTTCTACATTTACTTTTGCTAATTTAATATTTGTTTTCATAATTTGTTATATATAAAAAACTTTTACAAAATTTTTAAACTTTGTGAGAAACTACCGCATCAAAATGTTTAATTTTGAGAAATTTATAAAGCGATCTAAACTCGGTTCTTTATCTTAAATATTAACTATTTAATGAGTGAATATTAACACAAAATCAACTTTTAGACAAATTAAGATTTACTTCAACTCCTCTAGAACTTTTATCATGTCAGTATGCTCTTTTGCGAAGAAAGTTTTCTCTATTGATTTATTGTTATCATCTAAAACTTTTAAAGTTATAGAGTAGGCATGAAGAAATGGTCTTGTGAGTTTTGTTTTAAATTCTTTTTGGATTTTTTCTCTTTCAATTTCTCCTACTCCATAAAGATCGTCACCTAATATTGAGTGTCGGATGGATCGTAAGTGAACTCTGATCTGATGAGTTCTCCCTGTCTCTGGATAGCATTCTACAAAAGAGAAAGGTGTACCTTTTTTATTTTTTAATCTTGCGAGCACCTTGTATCGAGTGACAGCTGATCTCTCTTTTCCTCTGACATCCCCTTGTCCATCGTATGTAAAAATGTCTTTTGTGTTTTTCCTTCTAAAATCTGCTCTACTTCTTGAGATCGCAGCATCGATTATTCCTGTATCATTTTTAACATGCCCTACCACTAATACATGATAAACTTTTTTGATTGTGTGGTATTGAAATTGATTTTTTAAAAAAGTAAATGCTTTTTTATTTAATGCAAAGACCATCACCCCTGTTGTCCCGGTATCGAGTCTATGAACAACCCCTTCTCTTTCTTCATCACCAACATTGGCGAGTATCTCTTCCCAAGATTTCTTTTTAAATTTTGTTTTAGAATAATCTTTTAGCCAATCTGCTAATGTATATTCATCTTTTCTACCATCTGGATGGGTCATTATTCCAGCTGGTTTATCAATCACAACTTCGTTATTATTCTCGTATATTATTTTGATTTTTGGTTTTTTCATAGTTGCGAAAAAATTAATTTTGGGTTATTATATCACAGTAAGGATTTTTTGGGAGATTGGTTAAAGTTAGCAAAAAAATAAAAAATGGGAGATTAGCTCAGTTGGTAGAGCAACTCGTTTACACCGAGAAGGTCAGAGGTTCGAGTCCTCTATCTCCCACACATGATCTCATAGTTCAATGGATAGAACGAGAGCCTTCTAAGCTCTAGATGATGGTCCGATTCCATCTGAGATCACAATAAAAATAAAAACGATCATTTTGATCGTTTTTATTTTTAGTATGCTTTAGCAAAGAAGACTTTTTTATTTCCTTCTTTTTTACAGAAGATACACTCGCCTGTTTTTATATCTTGATCAAAAGGTATACATCTCGCTGTGGCCATTGTCTCTTCTTTTATCTTCTCTTCGCATTTTGGATCTTCGCAAAGATATGAATAAACAAATCCTTTTTTGCTTTCTAAAAGATTTTTAAACTCTTCATATAAATCCGTCTCTCTTGTATTTTCTAATCTGAAATTTTTACTATTTTCAAAAAGTTTATCTTGAATATCTTTTAATTTATTTGTAACAAAATTTAAAAGTTCTTCTTCTTTTATAAATTCTTTATTTCCTGAAATTCTATCAACTGCTACTACAGATTTATTTGCAATATCTTTTGGACCAATTTCAATTCGTAGTGGCACACCTTTTTTCTCCCACTCAAAATATTTAAATCCTGGTCGGCCTTCTCTCTTATCTATTTTCAATCTGATATTATTTTCTTTTAAAGTTTTTTCTATTTCTGCGACTTTATTCATTACGTTAATTTTATCTTCTTCAGAAACAAATATTGGAATAATCACCACTTGAATAGGAGCGATCCTTGGAGGAAGAACTAATCCTTTATCATCAGAGTGAGACATAATTAATGCGCCGATGATTCTAGTTGAAAGTCCCCAGCTAGTAGTCCAAGCAAATTGTTTTTCTTGTTTCTCATCTAAAAATGAGACGTCAAAAGATTTTGAAAAATTTTGACCAAGCATGTGAGAAGTGCAAGTTTGAAGAGCTTTACCGTCTTGCATAAGAGCTTCGAGAGTAATTGTATAATCTGCTCCAGCAAATTTTTCACTGTCAGTTTTCTTTCCAGAAACTATCGATATCGCCAATTCTTCTTCAATTAATTTCTTATATACTCCTGCCATTAAAATAGCCTCGTCTTCTGCTTCAATCTTTGTAGCGTGAGCTGTGTGGCCTTCTTGCCATAAAAATTCTGTGGTTCGCAGGAATGGCCTTGTGCGCATTTCCCAGCGGACAACATTCGCCCATTGATTTATTAAAAGTGGAAGATCGCGATAAGAGCGGACCCATTTTGAAAATGCATCGTAAATAATTGTCTCAGAAGTTGGGCGAATCACATACGGCTCTTCTAGCTCACCTGCTGGTACAAGCTTGCCATCTTTTTCTTCAAGTCTGTGATGAGTGACTACGGCACACTCTTTTGCAAAGCCTTCTACATGCTCTGCTTCTTTTTCTAAAAAGCTTTTTGGTATTAAAAGTGGAAAATATGCATTTTGTACATCAACCTTTTTAAATTCATTGTCTAAAAATTTTTGGACATTTTCCCAAATAGCGTACCCATACGGCTTGATAACCATACTTCCACGAACCGGAGAGTTTTCTGCCAAATCTGCAACTCTTATAATGTCTAAATACCAATCTGAAAAATCAGTGGCGCGAGGTGTGATTTTGTCTTCGTATTCTTTAGTTTCCATATTTCAATATAATAACACAAAGATAATTTAATGAAAAATTAATATATTAATTCCCTTTTTAATCTGTCTTCCAATTTTCTACCAA
>JAUPLJ010000020.1 GCA_030837425.1 Patescibacteria group bacterium | reverse complement strand
GTACGCATGGCTTATAAATCATGTATTTATTCCTGGCGCTCCATTACTTTCATATTTAGTAGTCTTTGGAGAAATTATTGTTGGTATTGCTCTTATACTTGGGCTTTGTACAAAAAAAGCTGCAAAAATCGGAGCATTTATGAATATCAACTTTCTCTTTGCTGGGACAGTTAGCTTAAATCCATTTTTACTTGTACTTCAACTATTTTTAATTAAAGGAAGTAAAGTGGCTGGCTGGATTGGTATGGATAGATTCATGAAGAAGAAATAAAAAAATGGAAAATAAAGAAATTTTAATAGAAGATAAGGTTGAATTAATAGTTGAACACAAAGAGACTCTCATTACGAAAAGTGAAGAATATTTTGAAAAGATCGGCCCTGGAATAATCACTGGAGCAGCAGATGATGATCCATCTGGCATCGCGACTTATTCTCAAGCTGGCGCTCAATTTGGCTCAAAGCTCATCTGGCTTTCTGCTTGGACATTTCCTCTTATGGCTTTAGTCCAAGAGATGTGTGCTCGCATAGCTCTTGTGACAGGTCGCGGGCTTGCTGCAAATATTAAAAGAGTTTTTTCAAAAAAAATTCTTTATTTGTGTACTATATTTTTATTTATAGCAAACACATTTAATATTGGAGCAGATATAGGAGCAATGGCAAAAGCTGCAGAATTAATTTATCCTCAATTGGATTTTAACTTTTTAGTTTTATTTATTGGTCTATTGGTGCTTGCTTTAGAGATTATTATTCCTTACAAGAAATATGTAAAATATTTGAGGTGGTTTGCATTATCTTTACTCGCTTATGTCGCCACTGCCATCGTAGTACATATGAATTGGTCTGATTTATTAAAAGCTTTGGTTATACCTCACATGTCTTTTAATAAAGAAGAAATAATCTTAATCACTGCAATACTTGGTACTACTGTATCACCATATTTATTTTTTTGGCAAACATCAGAAGAAATAGAAGAAGAGATAGTAGAAGGAAAAACTAATATAAAACAAAGAATGGGTACAAATAAAGAAGAGCTTAAAAAAATGAGAAAAGATGTTTGGAGTGGAATGTTTTATTCGAATTTAATTATGTTTTTCATTATAGCTGTTTGTGGAAATACACTTTTTGCAAATGGTATAACAAACATCAACACTGCTGATCAAGCGGCTCAAGCTTTAGCTCCTTTCGCTGGAAATTTTTCAATGCTAATCTTTGCATTTGGAATAATTGGTATAGGTCTACTTGCTATACCAGTACTAGCTGGATCAACTGCTTATGCTATAGCTGAAAGCTTTAATTGGAAAGAAGGTTTGTATAGAAAATATAAATCTGCACAATCATTTTATTGGGTGATAATCATCTCAATAATAATTGGAATACTGATGAATTTCTTTAATATTAATCCTATAAAAGGGTTGATCTATGCTGCAGTATTAAATGGGATAGTTGCTCCTATAATTCTCATCTTCATTGTTAGAATAAGTAGTAGTGAAAAAATAATGGGAGAACATAAAAATAATTTTATTACAAAATTATTAGGCTGGGTTATAACCATCTTCATGGCAGCGACTGCAATAGCCACAATCTATTATCTAATTTAATTACATATAAATATTTAAAATTATTTTAAATTAAAAACAACAAATAAAAAATAATAAAACTCCGAGAAACTCTCGGAGTTTTATTGTTATTTCTCCCCCATCAATGCTTTTATTCTTTCTTGGACTGGTGGGTGGGTCATGAATATTTTTGCAAACCATGAGATCTTTGCTTCTTCATCATCATTTCTAATTTGTCCATTTAACCCCATTGGATTTACTATATACATGTGAGCTGTCGCATTGTTAGCATGCTGAAGTGGTTGAGAAAAACTTGAAATTTTTTTCAAAGCAGAAGCTAGACCTTCTGGATATCTTGTAAGAATAGCTCCTGAAGCATCTGCTAAAAATTCTCTTTTTCTTGATATTGCAAGCTGAATAATTGTCGCTGCAATTGGAGCAAGAATAATTGCAAATATAGATAATACAAGCATCAGACCTCCATTATTATCCCTATCTCTACCACCGCCAAAAAATCTTGAATTAAAAAATATCTGAGATAAAAATGAAATAGCTGAGACCATAATCACGACAATTGTGGAAAGTAAAATATCCATGTTGCCAATATGGCTCAGCTCATGAGCTATCACACCTTCGAGCTCTGTCTTGTTTAGCATTGAAAGTATTCCTGTAGTTGCTGCAATTGCGGAATGATTTTTATCTCTTCCTGTCGCAAAAGCATTTGGTATTGGATCATCAATAACATAAAGCTTTGGCATGGGTAGACCTGCTGCAATAGAAAGATTTTCTGCAATATTCCAAAAATCAGGATATTCATTTTTTGTAATCTCTCTAGCTCCAGCCATTCTTAGTGCAATTTTATCTGAATACCAAAAAGAAAATAGATTCATAATCAAAGAAAAAGCGATGGCAATGTAAAATATAGTTACATCTTGATAATAAAATGCAAGTGCAAATCCAATAATAGCAAAAAGTAAAATGAAAAAAAACATGTAGGCCCATGTTTTCCAGACATTTTTTGATTGCTGGGTATATAAAGATACTGTTGACATATATTTAATTTAGATATCTATTATAGCATATACTCAATTAAATATAAATGACTAATTTTAAATGTTAAAATAAATATATAAAATATGAAAAAAACAAATTTAACAAAATTACAAAGAGAAATTATAGATAAATCGACTAAAAATTTAAATAAAAAACAACAAACTAGATTAGAAGAACAAAAAAAGAAATTAAACATAATTTCAGTAAATCACGCTATCTATAAAACTAATAAAGAAAAGATTGATGCTCCTTTTGGAAAAGCGTTTAAGACTGGTAGCCATAATTCTAAAAAAGATTTTAATAGATCCAAAGAAAAATTTTCAAAAAATAAAGAATATTAAAAAAAGAAAAACCGCAAATTTATTTTGCGGTTTTAAATTTTTAAAAAATTTTACCAAAAGATTAACTGTAGAGTACTCCATGTTTTCTCATGTAACTTTGCATTAAGGGAGTATACTCTTTTCTGTATTCTTCTTTAGAAATTTCTCCAGAGGCTTTTTTTGCTTTTAACAAAATATACTTTGGGTCTTTAGAAACAACATCTTCTTCGAAGGCAACAATAGCATTCATAAGTGGATCACCAGGCTCATTTTCATCTATTGGTAATAGACCCATTACAGCAAGACCTGCAAGCCTTTCTAAATCCTCTTTGTGCTGCTCGATTGTCTTAATCATAAAATTTGATTTAATGTTTTTAATTAAAAAATACTCTTTATAATATACACTAACTGTACTTAAAAGTCAAGGGTCTCTCATCCAGTATCTCTATCTCATTATTCCTTATATCCACAAAGATTGTCCTAGAAATAAACGTTTTCGCAGAAAGAATGTTTTTCTTTATTTGAAAATTACTATTTTCATCTACTGCCTTAGAATTCAATCTATCCGCGATTTCCTCTGTTCCTAATTTTACAAATTCTTCTTTAGAAAGGACATTAAAACTATTTAAATACTCTTGATGACTTTTCACATTATCTTCTATAGAAGCTGAGGCTTGCTCTCTATTGCTTTTTATTTGTATAAAATAGACAGTTTCTATAGAATTATTTTCATCAAAAACCACTTCTTCATAATCAATCTTTTTGTGATCTAGTTTATCGTTAGTACACAATTCAACGTTTTCTTTTTTGTTTTTAACATAGTCTTCTGCATAAATATAAGCAGCTGTTATACCAGCTTCTAATATAGAGAGATATTCCCCTTCCGTTAATTCAAATTCTCCTTTTCTTTTTCTTTTTTGATTTTCATTTTCTAGATTCTTTTTTCCATAAGACCCTATAAATAATTTAATTTCTGCTTTCATTTTTCCACTACTTATTCTTTCGTTTATCTCTGCTTTTAAATTCCATATTTGAAATCTTATACAATAATCTTGGAATTCTGATCCTGATAAATTATTTCTCTCAGTTTCTGTCTTATTAAATTTTTCATTCTTAAAATCTAAAACATTTTTAACTTCTTCAGAATAAAGAGACTCTTTACCGTTCTTCTTTTTTTCTACAAAAGAGGTGACTAAGGGTCTGAACATTTGAATTGCTGTCTTATTTAAATTATTCTTTCCAGTAGAATTCTCATCGACAACAACTATGTCTTTATTATAGAGAAAATCTTTTCGATCTATCCATCTTTTTGTTTTAGAATCATATCTTTGTGTTATTTCTGGTCCGATAGTTTTATTTGTTGTCTTAGATATTTTTAATAAAGTCCTACTAGCGCCTTCTTTTTTATCTTCTTCGTTTATGACTCTACATAAACCTTCTTTCTTGTCAAGAATATCTCTGATTCCAACGTTATTGTTATTTGTATTAATTTTAGGAAGTGTTTGCATTTCTTTATTTTAATTCCCCGGAAAATAAACATCTGGATTTTGCTTCATGTAAATCAAAGCTGTAACCATAAGACCTATTAAAATTAATAAAAGTATTGTATTACCGATTGACCCATAAAATTGATTCCATTTTTTCATATATCTATATAATATCACACCTATAACATTTATATAAAAAGAGTATTAAAAAATAAAAAACCGCTTTTATAACGGTTTTAATAAATTATTCATCTCGCTCTTCTTTAAGCAATTCTGTCTTTGGTACGATCTTTCCTTTTGCATGTCTCGCTTCACCATACCTACTACGACCTCCAGCAATTCGATTAAGAATTTTATCGGTATCCATATTTACAGCAAAACGTATAGCTTCATAAAAAAATTTCTTATACCCATCATCAGTTCTGATAAGCTCTGCACCAAGCTCCTTTTTAAGAATTTCTCTAACTTTTTTTTCAAAAGGAATATCACTAATACTAGGATCTTTTACTTCACTTATTATCTGCTTTTCTATTTCAGGCCAAAGGTTTTTTACTTCTTTATTTGGAAAAGTTAATTGTACTGTATTTTTTGACATTGTATTTAAATTTAATTGGTTATATAAATTCTCATAAATAAAAACTTATACAACCAATCAAAATTTATTTCAAAGAACAATCTCTCTACAAAATCTCGAACAGTATTCAAGATCTTGATAAAGAGAGAAAGTGTTATTAGTACTTTCTCCCACCACAATTATAGGAGGACTTCCTATTACAAAGAAGAAGTGTTCGAACGTTTCTTTGTAATATGCTCGATGCTGTACCGAAGTGGAATTCTCCAGCACCTACTCCTTTTACAGTATATATTCAGCAGCCCTCACACCCACATCTCGTAGGTAATGAGTCATACCACTTTTCCCGTCTGCTGTGTACACATATAATAAGCTTTTTAAATGAACAAATATTTTCACAATCAACCCATAAATCTCTTTATGAGCTGAATAGTAAAAGGAAGATTTGATTATCTTCCTTAAAATGTTTTAGATTATTACTCCTTTTCCCATAAGATGAATTTGTAATTTACATCGTTAAATGTAAATTCAAAATATGTATCTATATTTTCTTCAGGAGCACCAACCATTGGAACATCTTTAAAGCATCCATGGCTTCTACAAGCTTCAAATATAACAAATTGAAATACTGCTACACGAGTTACTAAATCATCTGATCTTTCAATAAGATTATTCTGAAACATTCCGCCATACTCCGAATTTTTCGCTGGAATATATCCAACTTTAACCTTTCCAAATTCTTCTTTTAAAAAGATTGGATCATAGTCGATGCCTGCCTTGCTTCTTAAAAATAAATTTAATATGTCTAGGCATTCTTCTTTGATAGAAGGTATGAAACTTTTACCAAACATGGCAAAGTGTGGTTTTAAACGTCTCTTTTTGTTTTCCATTATTTAATTTTTTAAATGAACAAATATTTTCACAATCAGATCACTAATTTCTTAATGAGCTGAGTAGTGAGGACAATTTTTACTTTTTAAGGCTTGTCCGTTTTCCTTTTGTGTTTATTAAACACTGGTATGGTGATAACAATTATTTTATTAGGCGTTATCTGATACCTAAATCACTTTTTCACCGGGCTTGTGATACCGGTCCGATCAATATCCTAATCCAGGAAAATTTCTTCTCACCCAAGCAACCCCTTCGTCTATCCTCTTATTTTCTTCTTCACTCATTTTGTCTAGAAATGAATCTTCAGGATTTTTACCAGTTTTTATTTTCATATCACTCAAAACTAGTAATGTCAGGTGCTTTTCAAGTTCTTCTTTATTAGGTATATCATCACATACTTCCACTTCTACCGAGTACGACTCATTATATCCATTAACACAATCCCAGAAATCAGTTTGCATTGCCACTTCTTCCACTAATTCTCTATTGTATGTGCTAAGATATTTTTCGTCGTCACATCCATAAAATGCCTTGTATGTTAACGATGCTGGTTTTACCCCTTCCCAGATATTATGAAATTGACTACTTAAAATTACTAAGGTTTTTATTAATTGCATATTTTTAGTTTTAATTGGTTATCAAAAACTCTATCAAGAATCTTTGATCACCAATTAAAACTTTTTTTAAAAGAACTTTCTGTTTCGCTCTTTTGAGCTCATCAGTTGGAATAATTATTCCAAGACAGAAAGAGAATTAAAATTCTCTGATTTTTTTCAGTTTCAAGATGTTGTCTCATCTTAGCCAGCGACGTTTACTACTATTGTTCACTCACGTCTTGTTTGGACTTTTTTTGTTTGTCTCTGTTTAGCTCGTATATATAGTAGCCAGTCGAAAGTATAAACATACCTCCAAACGTAGATAATATTACTTTAAAAGTATACATATCTGTAATACCTCTAAAATAATATGCTACCAAAAACAATATACAAATCAACATCGACATTATGGATATTTTCCACATATTTTGTTAATTTAAAAGGACAATTTTTTCACAATCAGATCACTAATTTCTTAATGAGCTGAATAATGAGGAGAACTTAATGGTATAAGTTCTCCTGAGGTTTTCGATGCGCAGTATCTAGAACCTCTTTAATATACGAGTTACTGGCTACTCGCGTATTCTATTGCGGCCACAACAGAATACTCTGTGAGGTTTCTGTGCACAAAAACCTTTTTACCAAACAAACAATCAAGTTTGTCTTTGCCTTTCGATCAGCTTTTTTTTGCTGATTCTAAAAAAAGGTGGTTTGGGGTACGTTTTCTAGACCCAAGCTCCACTAAGGTGAAATCACTTTATTTAATTTTTTTACAATGAACTTTCTGTTTCGCTCTTTTGAGCTCATCAGTCAAAGCGATACACTTTGAGACAGAACTGAAAACTTTTAAAGTGATCAGTTGTTTGAGGTTCTGCTCCCTCGAGGCTCTCCTTTTGCTACGGTGGCAAATGGGGACAAAACACGTTACTCATCGCAATGCGAATACCAGAAGAGTGTCTGGGTGCGTACTACAAACTAGCAATAATTTCCTCTCTGGTAGCTGGTAAGCGAAGGAGTTGATACTGCCCTCCTGTGGTGAAACCAAATCTAATAAGCTTCTGTTTTGGACTGAGTGAATTTTGCAAATCATTCAGAACTAAACTATCGTCTTGCTTACTGCTTTTGTATACCTCACCACAACAAAAGACTATATCTGGCATCTCTACTGCACAAGTAAGAACCGCTTGATCACGAGTTGTTTTCATAACTTCGTGCCCAAGCTCTCCTAAGCAATCAAACATACCGAGAACATCAATACTGTTGTCGCGACTAATTACTACAATTTTCATAATTACAAATTTAATATTTTTTGAATTGTTTCTTTCCAGTTTTTACTATCTTCAGAAAAAGGAATTTTTCCAAATGAGTACGATTGATGTGTTTGGAGTACACGAATCGGCTCAACAAGATAGTTGCTGAAGTGATGATTTATATCACTGCACACTGCCACTCGTATGTTTTTTGCAACACATAAAGCAACAAGTGCTAAGCCATTTGGCTTCTGTGCATCACTATCATTTTCCTTCATGGATTGATAATGTAAATCTGTTACAACACCAAAAATATTTTTTTCAAATTGAATTAGTAATCTTTTTGCATCTACTAGATTTGTCGCGTACATCGCTCCACAACCAAAAGATTCAACTGCTGTTTTTGCAAGCAAGATCTCCTCTTGTTTATCTTCTACAACAAGTAATACTTTTTTCATTTATATTTATTTTAAAGAATTTCTGTTTCGCTCTTTTGAGCTCATCAGTCGAGATACGCATCTCGAGACAGCTAGAGAGTAAAGACTCTCTGATTTTTTTCAGTTTCAAGATGTTGTCTCATCTTAGCCAGCGACGTTTGCTACTATTGTTCACTCACGTCTTGTTTGGACTTTTCCTAGACTTTAGGCCATTTCGACACGGACACCTAATGCTTCTTGAAGGTAAGCGTCTACAGCTTGACCATTCTTCGGCATCGGTAATCCTATGTCTACCACGGTTCTACTATCATTCACGATAACGTCGTTATTTATACCCTTACGGTGAAGTGTACAACTAACAAACTCTATACGTGACCTACAGATAGAACAGTCGATGTGTCCTGCAGAAACTTGGAGAAATAATCTCCCGTTCTTCTCATACACAGCTCGTGGATTGACCCAGTCTGCTATCCGAACTCTCATAGAATTGAGTTTTGGTTTGTGAAGCACTTTTACAAAAAGGCAGCTTCGTTTTCCTGTACATATTTTTAAGAAATGTACAATCTTTTTTTTGGGGAAGTCTAGCGACTACCGTTCCCCATCGGCGTCATTATGATAGTCTTCCTTTCGAAAAACTTCTGCTTGCGCGAGATGTTCTTCTTAGGCATTCCATCAAATGCATAACCCGATTGGGCTAAGAGCTTGTTCGCTAGAACAAATAACTCTTCTTTGGTAGGTTTCTTTCCCATATTTTACAGTTTATTATTTTATTTTAATGAACGAATATTTTCTCTACAAAACCACAAATTTCTTTATGATTTTGATAAAGAGGAGAAACCTTGGCACGCGTGGCCTTGGTTTCTCCAAATAATTTTCCACTTCGTCTCGTCAGACTTATAGGAGGGATTTCTTTTAAACCCCGACACTTTTTTAGAACCCTTTGATCAAGAGGGCGATACTATAGATTAAAAAATATTTAATCTATAATACTCATCTTTAACTCACTTTTGTGAATCTTATTCTGAGGTTGTGACAACCCAATGGCTGCTATAAGTTTTTAGGAAAACTTCATACGTTGATCAAACGAATATAAACCTTGTTCTTGCCCAGGCAGTGCTGGATATTTTTAATCCAAAACATTTTAAAGGCTAATATTTTTGTCACCACAATGTTATTAAGCCTTTAAAATGTTTTGGATATTTTTTCAAAGTACTTTTTTTAAATAATCATTTTTATAAATAAATTATTTATGGGAGCAATATAACAAAATAAAAATATCTGTCAACAGATATTGACAGAATTTTGCATTTCCTATTTTTTCTGACAAAATATCCTTTATTATAAAAGAAATATAGGCTAGTTGTCGGAAAATCAGTACAGACAATTATTTACATAATTTGACAAATATTTTTAATTTGTTATGATTAAATAGACAATTAAATTAAATCACCAAAACTTTAATTTATGAGAGATTAAAATACGGTGCCTATGTAAACAAGTTTACATAGTCACCAAAAAATTAATTTCAAAATAAAAAGAAGTTTTAAAACGTTCGTTTTATGAAAAAAAATCTGCATGGCGGCATCAGTGATTA
>JAUPLJ010000019.1 GCA_030837425.1 Patescibacteria group bacterium | reverse complement strand
TTTTTTTTGTAACGTAATCATTGATTGCTTCTGTCACTTCTATGTCGATACCTTTTATTTTTATATTCATAAGACTTAATTTAGTTATTTAAATAAACTTGCTGATAAACTTGCTTTTAATATTTATATTATAACTCGATATTTTAATAAACTAAAATCCTCTGTCGTGGGAGACGCAGAGGATTTTAGTTTTAGAAAAGTCTATAGAGAACTATTTTCTTTTCTTTGCAGCCTTTTTCTTTGCTGCTTTCTTAGCTACTTTTTTCTTAGCTTTTTTCTTTGCTACCATAAATTTATTTATTTAGTATTTAATACTAGAGAGTGCGCTTTTAATTTTTGACCTTGGACCTTCGGTCTGCCTCTCTTAATATAATTATCTCATTCAAAAAAAAATTATACAATAGTTTTTTAAAAAAATTTGTGGATAACTCAAAAAAATTTTTTGTAAAAAAATAAAAATATTTTATAAATTTATATATCATCAGAAAAATTTTTATTATAATAAATTTTATTTTTAATTTTAAAAGTATTTCCATACCTCAATAATCCCAAATATGACTGAACTGATTCATTTTTAAAATTATTCTCTTTTAATTTCCTAAACATCCTTTTCTTTGTAGCGGTTCGCAAAACTTTATATTTTGGAAAATGTATCCATCCCAAAAAATCAACTCCAGAATAAATACTTTTTATAAACACTTTATCAGGATGTAGATTGAGTTTCAATTTTTCTTTCAAAAATAAATCTATTTTAATTTTTACATCTTCTAGATAATTTTTATCTTTATTAATAAATACAAAATCATCTGCATAGCGAATATAATATTTTACTTTTAGTATATGTTTTGCAAATTGATCAAATTCACTCATATAAACATTTACCAAAAGCTGTGAAGTAAGATTCCCGAGAGGCAAGCCTTTATTTATTTTGTCTTTTGTATTAAAAGATTTAATAATATTTTCTAAAAGAGAACTTATATCTTTATCTATTATCCTTTTGTTTAAAATTTCTATCAATCTTCGATGATCAATACTAGCAAAAAACTTTTGTATATCACATTTCAATACAAAGCATTGCTTTGTATAATTTTTACTTTCACATCTCGAAAATTTCTCAAATCTATCGAGAGCTTTATGTGTACCTTTATTTATTCTACAAGAAAATGAGTCTGAGATAAATGCTTTATCAAAAAATGGATAAAGCTTTCTATAAATTGCATGATGAAATACTCTATCTCTCACCAACGCTTTATGAATATCTCTTGGTTTTGGATCATTAATTTTAAAATGCGTATATAAACTGTGTTTGTATGATTTATTTTTTAAATCATTGTGTAGATCTATAAGATTACTCATTAAACTAAATTCAAATTCCATAACATCTTTCTTTTTGCTTTTACCAACTTTAAATTCTTTATACGCTAAAAGTAAATTTTCAAGAGAGATAATTTCTTCAAAGCTTGTAGTATAATATTTCATAAATATATGAATACTACTAATATTACCCCCCCCCGAAGCAATTTGCAAGAAAAATTACTTCCACTCTTGCAAAAAATAAAAAGTTTATATTTATTTTGGTATAGTATTTATCACACAATACCAAAAACTCATCGCTACACTTTAGCAATAAAAATTGATAATTTATTTATAGAAATAATTGAAATGGTATCTAGTGCAAGCTTTGTAAAAAAGGAAGATAAAATTCCATATTTGAGGACAGCCATAAGGAAATTAGATACTTTAAAAATTTTGCTCTTAGTATTGTGGGAAACAGGATCAATAGATACTAAAAAATATGAATTACTTTCTTTACCTATTGATGAAATAGGAAGAATGCTGGGTGGGTGGCTTGGACAAATAGAAAAAAACTCTCCTAAAAATTAGGAGAGAATAATATTTGTTGCTAAAGACACGATTGCCCTGATTCCAATTGCCATTCTCGTCAAGCTTGTAGTCATTGACGTTCCACTTCTGATCATCAGAGTTCCAGTTCACGTTCACAGCAAACAAAACTTTGTATCTCATTTATTCTATACCACCATCTGTCAAAAAATATTTCTATTAATTTTCAGGTTGAATTTAATTCTAAATATAAAATTTACTAAAATGAAATACCAACAATATTATTTTTAATTAAAAAATTATATAAACCTATTAATAAAATAATAATTTTATTAATTCTCATTTATACATTTCTTGAGTTCAGTAAAAAACCATAATCTTTTACATATTCAAACTCAAATAAATTATATAATAAAAAATCCCTTAGATCAAAATGCAAAGCACAAAGTATCCAAGGGATTATTAAAAGAATTAAGAGACAAAGTTCTTGTTGCTAAAGACACGACGGCCCCGACGCCAACGGCCATCCTCGCCAAGCTCGTCGCCACCGACGCGCCACTCCTGAGCACCAGAGCGCCAGCGCACGCGCACAGCAAACAACTGATTATTTTTACCTATAACGTAAAAAATGTTTGCAAAGCTATTATTAAGCATAATACCAGCTTTACCGTCCCATTGATTTTTAATCAATTGCTCGATCTGATCCATCGTCACAGCATTTTCTCTTACTTTTTCTTCACCACCAATTTCTTTTATTATTTCTGAATCATACATATTACGATTCAGATCAAAAGCTGGTTTTAGATTGTTGATACTTTTGTACTCTGTCGACTCTTTGTAAATGGAGCCAATTCTTTCTTTTAAAGAATCCCAAACATAAAGCCCTTGTCTGATAAAAAAGAATTCAGAAAATACAAAAAGTTTTCCTACAACTTTTTTACGTACAATTTCATAACTCCCATCCATGAGACCAATAATCTCCTCTTTTTTAAGATGGTTAATTGTGTGGAAAAATTTTTTAGAATCAAGATTCCAAGTAATAAAGAGCTTTTTTAAAAGCTCAAGAATTGCTGCAAAGTCTTTACCCAACAGCGAAACGACTTTTTGATAAGTTGTCATTGTTTATAAAATTTAAAGATTAAAAAATAAAAGATTTATATATTTAGTTATTATTTTAGAATTTTAATTTTGTCTTTGTTTTCTTAATTTTCAAAGAGCAGATTTAACTATATATAGTATAGCACTATATAATTATTTGTCAAGCATATACAATAAAAAACTCTGTAAAAATTTTTACAGAGTTTTTTAAAATTATTTTTTTTCTTTATTTTTTTGATTTTTATTTTTATCTTGCTTCTCACTATACAAATGTTTTTCTGCTCCACACATACATTTTCCTAACAGGAATTCTCTAAAATATTCTTCGCCATAATCATAAACTATCTCTTCTCCTGCTTTAATATTTTTTATTGCTTTCATAAAGACTCTTTTTTTCTTTACTTCACTTTCTGCATTACCATCACAAGAATGATTACAATATCTCGCCAGATTCCATCTTGGAGTACCATCTATATTATGATTTTTGGATATAGAAAAAATATATCTACTATCAGGAATCTTATCTGTCTCTTTATCAGTTAAAATATTTCCAATATATTCTATTATCAATTCTCCTTTTTTAATATCTTCTGCTGCGAAAAGCCCTAGTCCGTTTAAACCCTTTTTAACTTTCACATTTTTAAAATGATGATCTGGAAGAAAATGTTTTTCTACAGCTCCTTTTTTATTTACCGTTTTCGCCTTTACATTTTTAGATAAAGTAGAAACCTTTTTTAAAATCTTGTCTTGTTTTTTCATATTCATATTAATATTTTTTAAAGTAGTTTACATTTTAGCATAAAAAGAAAATGTGATAATATAGACATATAAATATATGAAAACTTTACCAGAAAAATTTTTAAAGCCTTACAACGGAAATGAAGTAGAAGACTCTATATATAGAGATTGGGTAGCTTCAGGATATTTTAACCCTGATAATTTAAAATCTGAAAATATAAATAAAGATAGTAACGGAAAAGAAAAAGTGTTTTCTATTGTCCTCCCTCCACCAAATGTGACAGGAGTTTTACATCTAGGACACGCTTATGAGGATAGCTTACAAGATACAGTGGTTAGATTTAAAAGAATGAATGGCTATAGAACTTTGTGGATTCCAGGAACAGATTCTGCCGCTATAGCAACACAAGCTAGAGTTGAAAAAAATATACAAAAAGAAGAAGGAAAAAGTAGGTATGATCTTGGTAGAGAAGAATTGGTAAAAAGAGTTTCTAAATTTGCTAAAGATAGTGAGGATACAATAATAAGTCAAGTTAAAAAAATGGGAGCTTCACTTGATTGGTCTAGATATGCTTATACATTAGATGATAAACGTGAATTAGCTGTGACAACAGCATTTAAAAGGATGTATGATGCTGGTCTTATATATAAAGGAAACAGAATTGTGAATTGGGACCCAAAAGGACAAACTACTATTTCTGATGATGAGATTTCTTCTGAGGAAAGAAAAGCTATGCTGTATACTTTCAAATATTCTAAAAACTTCCCTATTTCTATTTCAACCACAAGACCAGAAACAAAAGTTGGTGATACGGCAGTTGCTGTTCACCCTGAAGATGAAAGATACAAAGAATTTGTTGGAAAAACTTTTGAGGAAGAATTTTGTGGTGTTCATATAAAAATTAAAATAATTGCAGATAAAGAAGTTGAAAAAGATTTTGGTACTGGAGCACTGGGCGTCACTCCTGCTCACTCTCAAATAGATTGGGAGATTGCAGAAAGACACGGTCTAGAAAAGAAGCAAGTCATTAATGAGTATGCAAAAATGATGAACTGTAATGAAGAATTGGATGGAAAAAAAGTTATCGAGGCGAGAGAAATTATTGTAAATTGGCTTCGTGAAAATGATTTGCTGGAAAAAGAAGAAGAGGTAAATCAAAACGTGCCGACTTCAGAGCGTACTGGCGGAATAATTGAGCCTCTTCCAAAATTGCAATGGTTTGTAGATGTAAAAAAAGAATTTGAAATAAAAAAATCTAAAATAACTGGTATAAAAGATGGGAGCAAAATATCGCTTAAGAGTTTAATGGAAATTTCTGTAGAGAGAGGAGATATTGAGTTACCACAAGAAAATTTTAAAAAGATTTATTTTCATTGGATAAATAATTTAAGAGACTGGTGTATTAGTAGACAAATATGGTTTGGACACAGAATACCTGTTTGGTATAAAGGTGAAGAAATTTATTGTGATGTAAATGCTCCAAAAGAAGAAGGCTGGATTCAAGATGAAGATGTGCTCGATACTTGGTTCTCTTCTGCTCTGTGGACATTTTCTACACTTGGTTGGCCTGAGAATAATCCTGATCTAGAAAAATATCATCCCACTTCATTTATGTCTCCTGCATATGAAATACTTCCTCTTTGGGTATCAAGAATGATTTTGATGAGTGGATTTCATCTTGGAGAAATTCCTTTCAAGACAGTGATGATACATGGTCTTGTAAGAGATATTCAAGGAAAAAAATTTAGTAAATCATTAAATAATGGAATTGATCCAGTGGAGATGATAAATAAATATGGAGCTGACGCACTAAGAATGGGATTATTATCTGGTACAGCTATAGGAAATGATTTAAGATTTGATGAACAAAAGGTAAAAGGCTATAAACATTTTGGAAATAAGATTTGGAATGCTACAAGATTTGTATTAGAAAAAACTCTAGATTTAGATCAAAAAATAAATATAGACAACTTAAATGAAAGTCATAAAGAAATCTATAAAAATTGGAAAGAGAAATTAAAAGATATAACAACTGATCTTGAAAATTATAGATTACACTTAGCTAGTGAAAAACTTTATGACTATTTCTGGAAGACTTTTGCTGATGTGATAATAGAAGACTGCAAAAAAGAGATTGTAGATAATACTCCAAATAAAATTTCAGCTCAAAATCTACTTTTGATACTACTCCGAGAACAGATTATTTCCCTTCATCCTTTTATGCCTTTTATCACTGAAGAGATCTGGAAAGAAATCAAAAATCAAGATGATGATCTACTTCTCGTAACAAAGTGGTCAGCTTAATTTTATCCCACTGTGGATAACTATTAGTTTTTTTATTGATAGAAATCAAAATAATAGATATAATTAAACCAATAATACAATTATTACAAAGTATCCGTGTTTTAATTTAAAAATATTATTAAATATTATGTCAAAAGATAAAAAATCATTTTTCGAAAGGCTTGCTGGTTCTGTCATGGTTGAAGATAATGACAAAGAAGAGGAAATAGAAATCGAAGTCGATAGAAAAAGTTCTAAAAAATTTAACGATGCTGAGAAAATGGTTTCAGGCCTTCATCCTGAAGAAGAATTTGAAGAGGATGGGGAATTGTCAGTCGATGTCTATCAAACTCAAAATGAAATTATTATTGAAGCAATGCTCGCTGGCGTAAAACCAGAAGATCTACAGATCTCAATCACAAGAGATATGGTCACAATAAAAGGAAGACGTGATGGTAATACTCAAATCTCAGATGATGATTACTTTTATAGGGAACTTTATTGGGGATCATTTTCAAGAAGTATATTATTGCCTCATGAAATAGAAATCGAGAGCGTAGAAGCAGTAGAAAAACACGGACTCTTAATTGTAAGGCTTCCAAAACTAGACAAGGCAAGACAAGCGAAAGTTAAAGTGAAATCTATTTAAATTTAGTAAAATAAAAATTCCTCGTCATTCGCGAGGAATTTTTGTTTGTGATATATTTATGATTATAAAGCTCTTGTAGTTAAATGGATATAACTCTTCCGTCCTAAGGAAGGTTTGCAGGTTCGATTCCTGCCGAGAGCACAAATAAAAAAGTGGTATAATTAATTTATAAAAATATGCAAAAAGAAATAGAAAAAGAAAGAGAAGAATATAACACAGAGACTTTAGAAGAAATCTATGAGACAACTAAAGAAAACAATGTGCTTCTTAATAAGATAGAAAAATATCAAAAAATAAACACTGCTCTAAAAATAGTTTATTGGGTGATAATATTATTATCAGTATTCGGGGCCTACTTTGCACTTCAGCCTTTTGTGAGTTCTCTGTTTGGCGGGGGAAGTAATACTTTTGATAATATCTCAATCCAAGCTCAAAATCTTCCCGAAGTATCAAGATTTAAAAAGATAATGAGTGGATTTGGAAACTAATTTGTGCCGAGAGCCAGGCTCGAACTGGCGACCCCTTCCTCTTCAGGGAAATGCTCTACCAACTGAGCTATCTCGGCAAAGGGTATAAGAATTTTATCATAAAAGATAAATTAATCAAAATAAAATACACTGAGTATCTCAGTGTATTTTATTTTATATTTATGCATTGACTGATAGGATTTCTGCCATTTTTGAAGGATTGTATCCTATTAATACCTCTTCGCCTATTCTTATGACCGGTACACCGAGTTGGCCAGTCATTTCTACCATCTCTTTTCTTTTATCAATATCTGTAGCGACATTATATTCTGTATAAGTTAAGCCTTTTTCTTTAAACCAATCTTTAGCAAGAGAACAAAAATGGCAAGTTGTCGTACTAAAGATTTCTATTTTTTTTGTATTTGTTGTATCTGGCATATTTTTAAAAATTGTTTGGCTATTAATCTAGTTAAAGAAATAATCTGGGTATCTGAATTGTTATTAGTATATCATATATCATTTTCCTAGCAAATTTTTAATCATATTTTTAAGAGAATCGAAAAAACTCTCAGCTTTTGGTATCTCGTACGTAGAGGAGGCTGCGTCATATACCACAACAAGCCCTTCCCCGCTCTTTTTAACAGAATATGTACTTCTTATATATTTATCTTTTCCTTCTTCTGTGTTTATATTGTCTAATTTGTTTTGCTCTATACTTAATTTGTTCTTATCTTCCGCTTCTTCTTTTCTTATATAATTCAAATCTTCTTTGGTTGTTTGATATTTTGAATAAAGATTTATTAGCCCGTTAAGCACAAACCCAATAAGTATAAAAATAATCACAATCGTAAAATTGCTGTAAAACAAATTCCGCCATAAAAATTTATTTTGATACTTTTTCATGCGGATATTATATCAAATTTATGAAAAAGTATATCTTTAAATAATTTTTAAAAAGTGCTATAATTAATAAAAATATGTTTAAAAGTCATCAAAGAAATAAAGTAAATAAGATTTATAAGGTTGTGGCAGTATTAATTGCAATTGCAATGATTGGATTCCTGCTTGTGCCTTTACTCAATTCTTAAAATAACTCTCCCCATACTTCGCTTCGCTATGTATTTCCCCTCCCTAATATTAGGGAGGGGCTGGGGAGGGTTATTTTTTCATCATTTGTAAAAATGTATCGTGCTCTATGTGGACTTTTCCATCTCTTTGCATTCTCTTTTTCCCTTTCTTTTGTTTTTCACGTAGCTTCATCTTACGGGTTATATCTCCTCCATACAGATATCCTGTCACATCTTTTTTCATCGCTGTTATGCTTCTTGAAGCAATAATTCTTCCTTTCACTACCGCTTGGATCTTTACTCTAAATAATTCTCTTGGTAAGATTTTGTGAAGCTTTTCTACAACCTCTTCTGCTTCTTCATCAACTCTCAATTCTGAAACAACTCTTGAGAATGCTGCTACTCTTTCATCAGCAATAAGCACGTCGAGGCGAGTCACATCTGCATCTTTTAATTCTCCAAGCGTGTAAGAAATGGATGCATACCCACTTGATGCAGATTTTAATTCATCAAAGAAATTTCTCATGAGCTCTCGAAGCGGCATCGCTAATTGCAAATTAATTCTCCCTTCTCCCCAATCACTCATATCTACAATTTCTGCTTCATGTTTTTGAAAAAGTTGCATTAAATTTGAAAGATATTCATTTGGAGAAATTATAGTTAAATGAATCCAAGGCTCGCGTACTTTTAGATATTGTCCATGGTCTGGAAAATGTATTGGAGTGTAGACTTTTTCTATACTATGATCGCGCATTTCTACTTCATAAGTAATAGATGGCTGAGTAATTATCAGATTTTGATCAAATTCCCTCTTTAGTCTTTCTGTGACTATTTCAAGGTGAAGCATACCAAGAAAACCGCATCTGAAGCCTCTACCGAGGGCACCACTGGCTTCTTCTTCAAAAGTTAATGATGAGTCCGACAAACGAAGTTTTAATAAGGAAGAGCGAAGATCATCAAATTCATCTTGTGTTTCTGGATAGATAGAAGCAAACACTAATGGGGTTGGCTCTGCATACCCACCAAAAGCTGGAAGTGGGTGAGCATATGTGGTGACAGTGTCTCCGACTCTTGCGACTCCTGGCTCTTTTATCCCTGTCACAATATATCCGATTTCCCCTTCTCTTAATTCTTTGTTTTCTAATTTTTGAGGTTTAAATATTCCAACATTGCGAACAATAAATCTGTATTTAGATTTTATAAAAGATAATTCATCATTTCTTTTTACAGATCCATTTAAGATTCTCACATAAAGAATAACTCCTTCGTGGTTTGAATATTCAAAATCAAAAATCAAAGCTCTAAAAGATTTACTTTTTAAATCTTCTGCATGAGGTGCTGGAATTACTTTTACAATTTCTTCAAGAAGATTTTCTACTCCTTCTCCCGTCTTCCCAGAAACTAAAATAATATCTTTGTCTTCTACTTTTAGTAATTTTATAATTTGATTTTTTACTCCTTCAATGTCTGCAAGTGGAGAATCTATTTTATTTATAACGGGAATTATTTTTAGATTTGCATGCTTGGCCATTTCAAGAGTGGTGAGGGTCTGAGCTTGTACTCCTTGAGTTGCATCCACTAAAAGTAGTGCTCCTTCTACTGCGCGAAGGCTTCTTGAAACTTCATAAGAAAAATCAATATGTCCGGGAGTGTCAATTAA
>JAUPLJ010000018.1 GCA_030837425.1 Patescibacteria group bacterium | reverse complement strand
GCTCTTACCAAATGTCTCCCAGCTACAGCTTCTTCTAAAACATTTTTAAAATTGACTTTTGCATTATATAAATTTTTTGCGCTGTGATATAAATTTTGTGCATCAATGAGCACAGCGACTCTTTGATCTTTTTGTTTAATTATAGACATATATTTTAAATATTAAAAATTATTCACTTGATTGTCAGACTAATTATAGCAGTATAAATTGTAAATACGATAATTTTGAATAAAAATACCTTCGTTTTTAGCGAAGGTATTCTTATTATCCACGGAGACCTAGTTTTTTAACAACAGTCTTGTGAGTAGTAGGTTGATGTTTTTCGAGATATTTTAAATGAGTTCTTCTGTCTGCCACCATCTGAATAAGTCCTCTTCTTGAATGGTTATCTTTCTTGTGAGTCTTTAAGTGTCCAGTTACTTCTTCGATTCTACGAGTCAAAATAGCAATTTGGCTTCCTGCAGATCCAGTATCTTTGTCATGTATCTGTACTTCTTTTATAGCATTCGCTTTTTTTCTTTTTGTAAGCATAAAAATTATAATTAATCTTGACCGATTAAGTTTCCATATCATATCATACTTTGCTAAATAAAGCAAGTATAAAATAAAATAAAAAAGCCAGAATCTTCTGGCTTCCTGTTGTCTTAATTTTGAGTTATTTGTTTTCAAAAAAAACATTAAAATCCAATTTTGAATAATTTATCCATTCAGTTATAGCTGAGATAACATTTTCAGAACCAATTTTGTTTAATTTAAACTTTTTTGCCTCATTTGGATAATTGGTAAGTATTCCTTCTTCTAAAAAATATACAATTGGACAAAGTGTTAGATTTTTTAGGTTAATTTGATCTTTTTGTTTATTTACAATAAAAGAAAAACCTCTCTTGATGAAATAGATGTAGCGGTCTTCAGTTTGATGTCTTCCGTGAGAAAAAAAGAAGATGTCTATTGAAATACATGAATTATCCAAATCTTCTTTGTCTACAAAGTTCGGATCAAAATCAACTCTAATTTTAGTGTGTTTTTTTTGATAAGGATTAAGCTTTTCTTTTAATTTTTTCTCAAAATCTTTTATGAAAGCTTCAGCTTTTTCTACGAAAGCTCTGCCGGTTGTTTTTTCCATTGTGTATAAGTTTAATATGAAAAGAATTTGTTTAAAATACTAAATTTATCCTAACATTATAATTGTTTATTTGTCAAGTATATAAATTTATACTTTTTATCATGCTAAAATATAAGCATGTCGCAAAATATTAATGCAAAAGAGCTTTTAGAATTAAAGTTTAGCTTCCTAGAATACGTAGAAATCGAAAAAGGAAGATCTCTTCTCACTGTCCGCAACTATGATCACTATATAAATCGTTTTTTTAAATTTTTAGAGCAAAATAAATACAGAATTATAGACGACAAGATCATGCGTGAATATAGACTTTTCTTAAATCGCCTTCCCTCTTCTACAAAAAAGAGCTCTAAAAATAAACTTTCAGAAACTTTAGACAAGAAGACTCAAAACTATCATCTTATTGCGCTAAGAGCATTTTTAAAATACTGTAGGAAAAAAGGAGTCCTTCTTTATGATCCAGAAAAGATAGAGCTCGCAAAAACATCCCAAAGAGAGCTCGATTTAATCTCAGAAAAAGATCTTGAGAATCTTTTAAACGCCCCAGAGAATTTTTATAAGACCAGAGTAGAAAAAGTAAAAGGTAAAAATATAGAAAGCTTGAAGAAAAGCCTTTTTCTTGTAGCGCTTCGCGATAAAGCAATACTGGAGACATTTTTTTCTACTGGGCTTCGTGTTTCAGAGCTTTGCTCTCTAGACCGTGATGAAGATCTTTCACACAGCGAGATCTCTATTCGTGGAAAAGGAGGAAAAATAAGAGTTGTATTCTTGTCAAAAGTAGCAATAGAAACTATTAAAAGATTTTTAAAAGAAAGAGTAGATGTAGATGACGCAATGTTTATAGATCTATCTTTTACCTCATCTGGCAGAGTAAAAAAAGGAAAAGATCTAAGGCTGACTCCAAGATCAATAGAAAGGACTATTAAAAAATACGCAGAGTTTGTAGGTATTTCAAAAAAATGCACACCTCATGTGCTTCGCCACTCTTTTGCTACAGACCTTCTTCGTAATGGAGCAGATCTTCGTACTGTGCAGATGATGCTTGGGCACGCCAGTATTTCTACAACCCAGATTTATACAAATGTGACGAACAAATTCCTCAAAGATCAGTTTGAAAAGTTTCATTCAAAGAGGAAATAATAATTTTTAACTTTTATTAGAATGTTTAAATTAATTTATTGAGTAGCGCCGGCGAAGCCGGCGCTACAATCATAGTTAATCAAATAATCATATGAATCAAAGTTCAAGACGAATGATAATTTAAATTAATGATAAAATATATTTATGGATAAGAACTATATCGATTCTAAATATAAATATTCAGATATAACCTCAGAAATAATCGGTGCTGCGATGGAAGTCCACAAAACATTAGGAAACGGATTTCAAGAAGTTGTATATCAAAGAGCTTTAGAAATAGAATTTAAGGATAGAAAGATAAATTTTGTTAGAGAATTTGATATGGAATTACTATATAAAGGTATTAATGTAGGCACAAGAAGAGTAGATTTTTTGGTTGATAATAAAATAATGGTAGAATTAAAAGCATTAATAAAATTAGAGGATGTACATCTTGCACAAGCAATAAATTATTTAGAAGCTTATAATTTAGAAATCGGTTTACTTATTAATTTTGGTGCAAGACATTTAGAATTTAAAAGAGTAATGAAACCTAAATCATAATTTTTCATTTCATCATTCTAATCAAAGTTCAAGACAAAATAAAACACATGAAAATAATCACTTGGAATGTAAATGGTTTGCGAGCCGTTGAGAAAAAAGGAGAGCTAAACGCTCTAATTAAAAATTATTCCCCTGACGTTCTCTGCCTCCAAGAAACAAAATCAGAAATAGAGCAACTTCATGATGATTTAAAAAATAAATCTGGATATTATTCATTTTTTGAATCATCACAAATGCGAAAAGGATATTCTGGAGTCGCGACTTATACAAAGATACAGCCAGAAAAAATAACAGGATCTCCCCTTTCTTCTAAATTGTTAGACAATGAAGGCAGGACTTTAATCACAGAATATAAAAACTTTTATTTATTAAATATTTATTTTCCAAATGGAGGAAAAAGTGAAGAGCATTTTAATTACAAATTAGAATATTATAAAGAAATACTTTCTTTATGTAGAAAATTGGAAAAGAAAAAGCCCATAATCTTTTGTGGAGATGTGAATGCGACTGTCGCAGATATTGATCTTGCCCGCCCAAAAGAAAACGAGGGCCATGTTGGATGTACTAAAGAAGAGAGAGATCTACTCGCAGAATTTAAAAAGTATTTTGTAGATATTTGGAGAGAAAAAAATGAAAAGAAAGAAGAATATACTTGGTGGGACATGAAGACGAGAGCCAGAGACAGAAATATTGGCTGGAGAATTGATTATTTTTTCATATCAAAAAGCCTAGAGAGTAAAGTTAAAAAAATAAAAATACTGGGCGATCAGCTTGGCTCTGATCATTGCCCAGTATTTTTAGAGATTGATTTGTAATTTTATTTTGAAAACATTTGAGGTGTTTGAGGACTTTCTACTGTTATAGACATGATAAGGCTCATACTGTTGTAATTATCAAATTGCGTTATGTAATTAAAATTACCTAGATAACTTTGATTATTAGGTATATTTATACGGGGATTTCTTCCTGGGATAGATGAATTTTCATCTGGGTATAAAAATAAAGGATTAGAAGTATTATTCACAGTATAGTAGTTAGTCATCCAAGGCCCTGGTACGGCAGACATAGAATTTGATATGTAATATGTTACAGGTTTATTTGCTACAGAATTAGATGGTCCGTATGAATTACTACCACTATTATAAGCTGAATACCATGTAGACATACTACTACTTGCATAACCACCTAATAAGATATTATAGCTAGGATAAACTTGAGTGACGATTGTTAAGTTCCCACATCCTCCCCCAGTGTTACCTATACCAGGATCACAAGTGTCTATTATAAATGTCTCTGCTTTTGAAACTCCAGAAAATATAAATAACACTGGAATTAAAACTAAAATTATTTTTGAGATGTTTATTTTTTTCATATTTTTGTTTTTAATTTTTAATTATTATTTATTTTCTTCATCTTTCTTCCTTAATGCAACTATACCATAGCCGATAAGTACGAGAACTACAATAAATACTACAGCATAATTTCTATAAGTCCCATTAAATAGCATACTGATATTCGCAATACTTGGAATGTGGGCATTTATATTTACAGCACTTACAGGGTTTTGTGAATTGATCTCTGTACTGTCTAGTAGATTGCCTCGGCCGTCATAGATGCTAACTGTAGACACAGCTGGCATACAGTTTTTTGTTATAGCTATATTAAATAGAGTGTTGTTTATAGCTAATGATGGATTACTTGTGGTCTTTGCTGCGACGCCACAGACATTTTTTAGAGAGTCTTTTATTTCCGCTTTTATTACATAAGTATCTTTATTTGAAGAGATTCTTATTCCTCCGCCACCTATTGTCCAGAAGACTTTTAAGTTAGCTACATCCCCTTTTTTATATGAAGCTTTGTCCATGGTCAAATTTTGGATAGTTGCTGAAGGTCCGTGTACAGAATATAGGATTGAGTATGATGGAGAAATCTTTTGTCCATTAGAATTTACAAAAAATGTGTCTACAGAATATAGTTGTGGATTTTGTAAGGTAGGTATAGTGAAAGAGACAGACTGAGTACTATTCCCTTTTACAGAGACCATTTCAGTCAATGTGTCATTGCTTAAAATATCTCCAAAACTATCTATTTTATGAGTTATTAATTGTAATTTAATATTTTTTTCACTTCCTACTCCTTTATTTGTGACATCACAAGTAGCGATCAGCTTCTCGCTAGGCATGATATCTACACCCTGATCACTCTTATATCTCGCTGTACTTGAAGCATCATTGAGAACGGTTAACATACAATTATCTATAGATAAGTATTGAGAACCATTCTTTACGGTAATAGTAAAATCTTTATTTAAATCAGCTGGAACATACGCTAAAGGCAATCCATTTTGATTTTTCGCTACTATTACCAATTTGTAGGTCCCATTAGAGACAAAGCCAGGAATCTTGTAATTAATAGTTAGATTTTTAATTTCTTTTTCTTTAAGAGTTAAAGATTCGTTAGCCAAGCTTGTGTCTACAACAGTAAAATTTTCTGTATTTATAAGCTCCACACCATAGCGAACATTAGATTGAATACCTACTCTGTTAAAAATATCAAAAGATATAGAGTATTCACCTTCATTTATTTTTGTAGTTTTTGGACTGTAAATGTTTACTGTTGCGACGACTGAGGCCTGAGTACTCGCCTTTTTTGTCGTAGTACTGGTTTTGGTACTAGTAGAAGTCACTGCAGCATTTACATTTGAAAAACTTACAATCAAAAATCCTGACAAAAGAATTGTGATTAATTTTTTCATAATAATGTTTAATAATTTTTTATTTTTGAACTCTCCCCAGCTCCTATCGGAGCTACCCCTCTCTAAATTTTTATTTAAAAATTTAGAGAGGGGTTAGGGGTGAGTAATGTTTTTAAAAGCGTTAATAAAATAAATTGACCCAACTTGGCAATTCATATTTAAATTATAACAAAATAATTTTCTTTTCTTTTAAAAGTTATACACACAGAAATAAAAACCATTCAAAAAATGAATGGTTTTTATTTTTAAAGTGATTCCTCTACTTTCTTTTTGATTTTGTTTTTCTTTTTGATGTGTTTCTCCTCCTTTTTTGCTTTCACCGCTTTATGTAATTGAGAATTTATTTTTGTTTGATAATAGGTAGTATTACCATTTGCAAAATTATCACTTTTAGAAATATTTTGAGCGCTAGTGAACATCATTGTTGAGGCTAATGCGGCACCAGAAAGAGCTATCAATGTTTTTTGAATCCTTTGAGATCTATATTTTCGCATATTTTATTATTTTTATAATGAACTTAGATGATTAATTAAGTTTTTAATAAAATCCCCCTTCTTTTCTATCATTTTTGTCTCCCTGTATACGATATATTACAACCCCTATTAAGAAAAAATTACAAAAAATGGAATTTGTTAAGAAAAATTATTTTAAAGCTATTTAATAGCCAAAATCCCAGGCAGTTTCCCATCATTTACTAAAAAATCAAGCATTGCTCCTCCCCCTGTTGATATAAATATATTTTTTTCTGATTTCATTTTTAATTTCTTAGTTAAAACCAAAGTATCTCCTCCTCCAATCAATATATTTGCTTTACTTTTCTTTATTTCTTTAAGCAAAACCAAAGTACCTTCTACGAAGCCTTTCTCATATATCCCAAGCGGCCCATTTATTATTATGTTTTTAGAGTTTTTCATTTTATTTTTTAATAAGGCTAGGCTTGCTGGGCCAATATCTGAAATAATATCTTTTGCTTTTAGATTTTCCAATGATTCTACTTTTTTATTTTGAAGTATCGCGTCTATAGGCAAGATTAGATTACCCTTTTCTATTTCTTTTTTTAGATAAATCTTTAATTTAGGCTTTAAAATAAAGCTTTTTTCAATAAATGAAGCACCAATCTTTAATCCTAAGATGTCTTTAAGTATTTGGTTTGCAATTCCTCCACCAACTACTACTTTCGCATCTTTCTTTAAGAATTTTTCTATTAAAGGAAGCTTTGTAGAGATCTTTGCTCCAGAAAGTATTAGAATAGTCTGATTTTTCTTATTATTAGCTAATGCTAAAGATTTATTTAGATTTTTTATTTCTAGCTTTACTAGATCACCTAATGCTATTTTCTTCCCTTCATTTTTAAATATTTTTGGTATGCCGACTATTGAAGCATGAGCTCTGTGCATGCTCGCAAAAGCGTCGTCTATATATTCATCCCCCATTTCTGCAAAATATTTTGATGTCGCGACGAAATCTTTCCCTCCCTCTTTAGCGGCCTCCCCTTTTTGCCATCTTGTATTTTCTAGAATAGTAATTTTAGAGTTTTCTTGTTTAGTTAATTTACTTCTTATGTATTTTTCGACTAAGGCTAAAGAATCTTGCTTTTCCCCTTTTCCTAAATGAGAGAGGATAATGAGATTATTCTTCACTGAAAGATTTTTTATTTCCCCCATTACCACGTCTATTCTTTCAGTTTCTAAGATTTTATTCTGTTTTCTATCTATCGGCACATTTAGGTCGAGTCTCAATATTATTTTTTTCATATTTTGTATAAATTTTATTTTTTGATAATAGAATTTTAACATAAATATCGACAAGCTTTAAAAATACTTTTATGATATATTAAATCCTAATAAGTCAAATTAAAACTATGTCACAAATTAAATTTTTTTACTCAAAATATATAGAACCAACAAAATTTATGGCTTTTATAAAAGAACATCCTAAAAAGATTGCCCTAATTTTAATCGTTTTAATTTTTGGAATTTTCTTTTTTAAGAATGTGGAAACAAAAATAGAAGTTGGTCGGTTAGAATCTGGTAATATTGAAGAAATCGTTTCGGTGTCTGGATCTGTTGCTCCAAACCAAGAATCTTCTTTAGCTTTTGAAAAATCTGGTAGAATTCAAAGCATAAATGTAAAGGTAGGAGATAAGGTTTATACTGGGCAAGTTTTAGCTTCTCTTTCTGGTAACACTGATTATGCTGGAGTCTTGAATTCTCAAGCACAACTTGATTCAGCAGAAGCAAATCTTCAAGATGCGAAGAATGGTGCAAGTGATACAGACTTAGCAGTAAGACAAGTTTCAGTTGATACTGCACAATCAAATCTTAATTCAGATTACAATTCTGTTTCTGACACGATTCGTAGTGTTAACACAAACCTTACTGATATTTTAGGAAATCAAATTGGTAATTTATTTACTTTAAATTCTTCTTCATATAGATTAAGTTTTAATTCTTGTAATCAATCTTTACAAAGCCAGATAGAAAAAGACAGAGGTATTCTTGATACTAAGATTGTTACACTAAATAATTTAGCTACTTCTTTCTCTATGTCTTCTCCAGATATTGATTCACAAATTGATCAAGCTGGAGCACAAGTCTATAACACTACAATATCAGTATCAAATATGCTTGACGATATACATAAATTAATTACTTCATCATGTCATATTGCTGATTCTGGTCTAGATAAATATAGATCTTCTGTTTCTTCTGCAAGAAATTCTATATCAAACACTCTTTCAAACATAAATACTTTAAAATCAAAACTATTATCTGATAGAAATGCTTTATCTTCAGCTAACTCTCTGCTTGCTCAAACAAAAGCAGGCAATAGTCCAGAAAAAATAAAATCATTAGAAGCTTTAGTTGGTCAAGCAAAAGCAAATCTTTTATCAGCTCAAAGTATTAATGCAAAGAATTTTATAATTGCTCCCTTTGATGGAACAGTCACGATTGTAAATATAAATCTTGGTGAGATTTCTTCTCCAAATACACCGGCTATAAAAGTAATTTCTTTAAATAATTTAGAATTAAAAATAAAATTATCAGAAGTTGATCTTGTAAAAGTAAAAGCTGGGAATAAAGCAAAAGTTTATTTAGATACTTATGGAAATAGTGTAGTATTCCCTGGTGTAGTCTCAGAAGTGGATCCTGCAGCTACAAATGAAGGAAACGTTTCTACTTATTATGCAAAGATAGATTTTACAAGTACAGACGAAAGAATAAGATCTGGAATGAATGGTTCAGCAGATATTGTGACAGCGCAAAAAGATAATGCGAATTATATTTTAGCCAAATATATAAAAGTAGACGGTACAAATACTACAGTAAAAGTTATAAAAGATATAAACAAATTAAAAGACACTACCTCAAATACAGATGATAAGAATATAGAAATTAGAAATGTAATATTAGGTATGAGAAGTACTGATGGAAAAATAGAAATTATTTCAGGTCTTTCTGGTTCTGACAACCTATACCCTATCGGAAGTGAGATATTATCTAATAAAATTAGTACAAAATAATTAAAATTATTATGATAAGCCAATTTTTTTCTTTCATTGGATATATATTGCTTGGGTTATCTTTATATTTTTTGGTACGACTATTTTGGTACTTATACAAAAACATATTATCAATAAAAGTCGGATATTTCCTAGCTATAAAAGCTATAAAAAGATCAAATAAAATGATGACCTTGGCTATAATTTCTGTTATGACAGCGACATTTCTTGCTCTAATTGTAATTTCTGGAGTAATGTCTGGACTAATAGAAGGAAGTATAATTTCTTTTCGTGAAAAAGCTCTTGGGGATTTAGTAATAAGTCCACTTGATAATAAAAATGTTATTTTAAATAGTTTTGCGATTATTGACTTGCTTAAAAATGATACCAATGTCATTGGTTACTCGCCTAGATATTCAGGTGGTGGATCCATTGAAGCAAATTGGAAAACTTTAAAATCGAATGATCTGGCTAATAAAAGAAATGTTTCTTTTTACGGTATAGATCCAATATTAGAAAATAATGTCACACGTCTTTCTGAAAATATAAAAGAAGGAAGCTGGTTAAACAAAGAAGATGCTTCAAAGTATGTATTACTTGGAAAAGATATGGTACAGAAATATTCTGTAGCTAGTGATATTGATCCTACATTACTTCGCAATGTTGAGCCAGGAGCAAAAGTAAGAATAACTGTAGGATCTACAACAAATGAATACACGGTTAAAGGGATTATAGTAGTCAAAAACCAAGAAATCGGACAAAAAGTATTCTTTGTAGATTCTGAGCTCGAAAGATTATCAAATCTTCTTCCTCAAGATGT
>JAUPLJ010000017.1 GCA_030837425.1 Patescibacteria group bacterium | reverse complement strand
AATACTTTATGCAGACAGAATGACAGGCTCAATGGAGAGAGCAATAGGTGAGACAGAAAGAAGGAGAAAAATCCAGCTTGAATACAATAAGAAAAATAATATCACTCCTACAACTATTTCAAAAAATATTCACGATATTACAGA
This sequence comes from Patescibacteria group bacterium, assembly GCA_030837425.1. Taxonomy (GTDB): domain Bacteria; phylum Patescibacteriota; class Minisyncoccia; order Phycocordibacterales; family UBA5272; genus UBA5272. Next base: position 9,855 of record JAUPLJ010000017.1, on the reverse strand, counting down.
AGAGCTTAAAAAAGATCATCAAAGGTCTGTAGAATTTGAACTAAATATAGATAGGAAATTATTCGAAAAGAATCCAAATAAATTGATAAGATTAAAAGAAAAACAAATGACGGAAGCAGTTAAGGTCCTTGATTTTGAAACAGCTGCAATACTTCGTGATGAGATAAAAATACTAAAAGAGAAAAATCTAGACAAAACTACTGAAAAACCTATAAAAACAAGGAAAAATAAAGCTAAGATAAATTAAAGATAAATCATGATAAAATATTAGTATGGGAAATATAAGGACAAAAAACACAAAGATTCTTATTTTAGGAACAATTTTTATATTAATAGTACTTTTTCTTTTAGTTTTTTTAAATAAAGGATTAAAAGAAAAAGCTAGGAAATTTTTAGATAACAAAAAAGAAAGTATCGTAGATGTGGTGAGTGGACAAGAGTATCAGAAATATTCAGGACAGGTATCTACTTATTTTGAAGGAAAGTGGATTTTAAATTTTTCTTTTCTTTATAAAAAAGATTTAAAAATTTCCCAAGGCACTGGCAATGAATCAAAATGGTTTAAAGTGATAGACCAGAATAAAAAAAATAATGTCACATTATATTTTACTTATGAAGGAGCTAGAGGATGGAATGCTGAAGATTATATAAATAATATTTTTATCGATAATAAAGATTTTAAAATACAAGAAGTGAAATTTTTAGATGAAAGCACTACTACTATAAAATATGTTTCTTTTGAGGATAAAAATATAGAATATTTCGTAGAAGAAATTAAAAATGAAAAAGGGGAGCCGTGGCTAGCCATTGTAGAAAATATTGATATAAAAGATGAAGCTTCACAAAATATCGCAATAGACATTATTAGAAGTTTTGAAGGAAAATAAAAATCCCTTATCAAAACAATAAGAGATTAAGTTAAATTTAATTATTTTCTATTTCTTTGAGCCTTTCTTTCATTAGTTTTATAAATTCATTTCCTAACCTCATAGATTCTTGAAAATTTTTATCTTCATTTTCTCTAGCGATTTCTTCTAGAAGAAGTTCTGATTTTTCTTCATGAATATTGGAAAGTCTTTTTTTGGTTTCTGTGTTATTACTCATTGATTTTATTTTTTAAGGTACTTATATAATTTTAGCACATTAATATCGATTTTGTCAATGGTATAAAATTATAAATTAAAGTCATAAAGTAAATACTTTAATTTTTCTTTAAAAAATATAAAGAAAATGCTATTATGAGAGGATGTCAAAAAATATAATAAAAAAAGAAGATCTTGGTATTGGTAAAATCATTGTTCGTGGCGCTAGAACTCACAATCTCAAAAATATCACAGTAGAAATGCCAAGACACAAAATGATTGTTATGACAGGTTTATCAGGAAGTGGAAAATCTTCCCTTGCTTTTGATACTATCTTCGCTGAAGGACAACGTAGATACGTTGAATCTCTCTCGGCTTATGCTCGTCAATTTCTCAATCAAATGCAAAAGCCAGATGTTGATGAAATAATAGGTCTCTCACCAGCAATTTCTATTGATCAAAAGTCAGCAGGAAGAAATCCTAGAAGTACCGTGGCGACGATCACAGAGATTTATGATTATCTTCGTGTACTTTACGCAAGAGTTGGAAAACCATATTGTATTGAATGTGGACACAAAATAGAAAAATTAAGTAATGAAGAAATAATTAATTTTATTTTAGAAAAAGTTAAAAAAATTGACTACAGAAAATTTGAAAAAGAAATCAAAACTATAAAAGGTGTAAAGTTTTCAAATCTCGGTGTAAGAATTTTAGCACCAATGGTTCGCGGAAGAAAAGGAGAATATTATCAAATGCTTTACGACATGCTCGGTAAAGGATACAAAGAAGTAATAATAGATGGAGTTAAACATAATCTAAGAGATAGAATAGAGCTTTCAAAAACGAAGAAGCATGACATTTCTTTTGTAGTTGATTTTATATTAATAGACGAATTAAAACTTTTAACAAGCAAAAAAGACGCAATGGTCCGTCTTTCTGAGTCTATTGAAAGAGCGCTTCACGAATCTGATGGACTTGTAGAAATAGAAACTATAGATAATGAAGGTAAGGAAGAGAAGTTTATTATGAGTAATAAATTTGCTTGTGCAAATTGCGGCTTTTCATTTCCAGAAATAGAGCCTAGGCTTTTTTCTTTTAATTCTCCCTATGGAGCCTGTGAGACTTGTAATGGTCTAGGAACAAAATATTTTGGTGGACTAGACGTCTGTGAGGATTGTAATGGAAAGAGATTAAGAAAAGAAGCTCTTAATGTATTTTTAAGCGATAAGAAAGAAGATAAATTAAATATTGTAGATATTACAGATCTAACTATAGAGGAAGCAAGAAAATATTTTGATAAATTACAAAATATATTTACAAAAAAAGAGCTAGAGATTACTAGTGTGATAATTAAAGAAATTGAGTCTAGATTAGAATTTATGTTAAATGTCGGACTTAATTATTTAAATCTAAATAGAAAAGCAGATACTCTCTCAGGTGGAGAAGCGCAAAGAATTCGTCTCGCTAGCCAACTCGGTAGTAAGCTCGTAGGAGCTCTATATGTGCTTGATGAGCCTACAATAGGTCTTCACCAAAGAGATAATGACAAATTGATACAAACTCTAACTCAGCTTCGCGATATGGGAAATACTATTATTATTGTAGAGCATGATGAAGATACTATTTTTGCGAGTGACTATATCATAGACATTGGTCCAAAAGCCGGAGTGCATGGCGGAGAGATTATTGTTTCAGGATATCTTGATGAGCTTTTGACAGCAAAGACAAATAAATCAAAATCATTAACCCTTGCATATTTGAGAGGTGAAGAAGAAATCGCAATTCCAAAAAAGAGAAGAGAAGGAAGTGGTGGATTTATTTCTGTAAAAAATGGAAACGTATTTAATATTAAAAATTTAAATGTAAAAGTTCCTCTTGGAAAATTTAATTGTATCACTGGAGTTTCTGGAAGTGGAAAGTCTAGTTTTATGTATGAGATTCTTTATAAAAATCTTTTAGGAAGACTAGAAAGAAAGCATCGCACAGCAAAGATTTATAATTGTGAAGAATTTTCTGGTACAGAATATGTATCGAGAGTGGTGATGATAGATCAATCTCCAATCGGTAGAACTCCAAGAAGTAATCCTGCGACATACACTGGCGCCTGGACTCATGTTCGTGAGCTCTTTGCGAATACAGAAGAAGCTAGAATCCGTGGATGGACTCACTCAAGATTTTCATTTAATAGAAAAGGTGGTCGCTGTGAAGCTTGTGAAGGAAATGGACAAATCGCTGTGGAGATGCATTTCCTTCCAACTGTGTATGTTACATGCGATGTCTGTAATGGAAAAAGATTTATGAAAGAGACTTTAGAAGTCAAATATAAAGGAAAAAGTATTTACGATATTTTATGTATGACAGTAGAAGATGGATTGAAGTTTTTTGAATCTATTCCAGCAGTTTACGACAGGATGAAAAGCTTGAATGATGTAGGGCTTGGGTATCTTGAGCTTGGACAAAGTGCGACGACTCTTTCAGGAGGGGAAGCTCAAAGAGTAAAAATTTCTAGTGAGTTATACAGACAACATATAGAAAAAACAATTTATCTTCTTGATGAGCCGTCAATAGGGCTTCACTATGAAGATGTTAAAAAACTTTTAGAGATTTTGAATAGATTAGTTAATCATGGAAATACTGTCGTGCTTATAGAGCACAATCTAGATATTATAAAAAATGCAGATAATGTTATTGATATTGGTCCAGAAGGAGGAATCCATGGAGGAAAAATTCTTTGTACAGGAACTCCAGAATATGTCGCAGGAGTAAAAGAATCTTTTACAGGGCATTATCTAAAAAGAGTATTGAACAGAAAGAAATAAGAGTGCTATAATTACAATATAATAAACAAAATTTATGCAAAAAGGAAATATTTGGGTAAATATTTTATCATTTGTCGGAGCGATTCTAATTTTAGGAGTTTTGATTTGGTATGGAGTAAAGTTGTATAAAAATAAAAATTTTATAAATACTAATCAAAATATAAATAATCCTGTAGCGACAACCACGAATGAAAATTTATATAATGTTATTAATAATAGTAGCAGTTCATCCGGTACGATTTATAAAAATACTGAATTTGGAATTCAGTTTATCATTCCTAATTATATAAAAGATTATAAAATTATAGCAACCACCACAGAAGAATATTCTGGAAAAGATAAAGTTCCTCAATTTAATTTCTATTTTCCAGTTCCAGAAAATGATCATAAAGATTATGGTCCTTGTAATGTTGATGATTACATACATAATGGTATATGTTACAGAAGAGTATTTGGGATTTATAGTATAACTGAAAAAGGATATAACATTTGGAAAAATAGTTGTAAACCAGAAGAATTTAATCTTTCTTGTCCTGCTCCTGAGATAGATGAATTTATAAATACAGGAAACTATTTATATTATTACAGACATGGTAACGGCGGTTTTGACGGCGGTTTTGGTGATTCTAATAATAATAATACTGTTTTTATGTCTGAGATTTTTGAATCTTTAAAACCATTAACAAAATAATTTTGCTTTAAAATCTTAAATAAATAAGTCCTAAAAGGCTTATTTATTTTTTTATAACTTTGTGTTATAATTTTTAAATCTAAAAATCAGTTTAAATTTATTTATTTTGATTTTTAGATATGCGTCGGTGGTAGAGTGGTCAAATACAACAGACTGTAAATCTGTCGCCCATCGGGCTACGTTGGTTCAAATCCAACCCGGCGCACATTATGGCAAGTGTTTTTACAAAAATTATAAACAGAGAAATACCTGCGGATCTTTTCTATGAAGATGAAAAGTTTATTGCGATTTTAGATATTAACCCAGTTCGTGATGGTCACATCTTAGTAATCCCAAAAAAAGAAACAAGATATATTTTTGAATTAGAAGACTCTGAATATTTAGAATTAATGCTGATAGCTAAAAAAGTCGCCTTAACATTAGAGCAAAAATTGAAAGGTAAAATAGATTTTTCTAGAATAGCTGTTATAGTAGAAGGTATAGAAGTTCCCCACGTTCATGTGCATCTTGTACCGCTCCATGATTCAGAAGGGCTTACGATTGGTAAAGTAAATAAATTGTCTAGAGACGAAGTTAAAAAAATTCTGATCGGATAATACATATAATAAAAATTGTTTTTGAAAAAACAATTTTTATTAAGAATAATTATGAAAAAAAATTTAAAAAATATTTTTAAAATTTCTGTTTACCTCTTCGCACTCTGGGGACTTGTCTTAACTGGAGTATTTTTTGCTATGAAATTTGGTTTAACAAAAACAAGTGGGCTTGTAGATGATCAATCAGAATATTTTAAACAGCTTTCAGTAGATTCTCAAAATGGAGATGATCAAAGAACAGTCGTCGCACAAAAAGATTGGTCCAATATTAAATATTTAGCTGAATGGCAGGTGATAAAAGTCGGTCTTACAAAAGATGCTCCAATAATAAACAGAGTCTCTCAAGAGACTGGGGTTGATTCAAGACTTTTAATATCCCCACTCGTCACAGAGCAGCTCCGATTAATGACAAGTGAAAGAGAAACATTTAAAAAATATTTTGCTCCACTTGGAATACTTGGGACCCAGACTCAATTTAGCCTTGGGATTTTTGGTATAAAAGAAAATACAGCAAAACAAATAGAGAATAATTTAAAAGATCCATCCAGTATTTATTATTTAGGAAGTGAATATGAGCGTGTATTAGATTACATAGATTCAAATTCTACACTAGTAGTTGATAAAAATAGTTTAATGCCGGTCACAGGTTCTTCTACAAATTCTACAAGTACCATAACCCTCTCTGGAAGTGATGCAGACAGAATTAAAAGATTAACAAATAGTAAAGATCATTATTATTCTTATTTATACGCAGCTTTATATTTAAAACAAATTATGACAGCTTGGGAAAGAGCTGGATACAGCATTTCAGATAGACCAGAAATAATTGCTACTGTTTATAATCTCGGCTTTCAAAAATCAAATCCAAATCCTGATCCAAAAGTTGGTGGAGCAGAGATTGATCTAGTTGGAAATAAATACTCTTTTGGATCTATTTCATTTTATTTTTATTTTTCCAATGAGCTTACTGACATTTTTCCAAGGTAAAATTTAAGGTATAATATTTTAATGAATATCAAAAACAATTTTTCTATATTTGCAAACTACAAAAAAGATTACGAAGGAGATCTGGTCTATTTAGATTCTGCTGCCTCATCTTTAACTCCTGATTCTGTTATAAAAAAAATGGACGATTATTATTACCATTTTAGATCAAATATCGATAGAGCTGTCTCAAAGATTGCTATTCGCGCCACAGATGAATATGATAATTCTAGAAAATCTTTAGCGAGATATTTAAATTGTGCCGAAGATGAGATTATCTGGACTAGTGGAGCCACAGCTGCAAGCAATATGTTGATAGATATGATCTCTCTTCATGATGACGAACATAAATTTTTATTTGAAGGGGATGAAATTTTGACGACTATAATGGAGCATCACTCATCACTTCTTCCACTTCAAAAGCTCGCAAAAGAAAAGAAGATGAATTTAAAATTTATAGAGCTTGATCAAAATTTAGATCTTTATGTCTCAAGAGTAAAAGATATAGCTTCCGAAAAGACAAAAATAGTATCTATAATGCTCGCTTCAAATGTGCTTGGAAATATTAATGACGTTAAAAGCATTGTAGAAGAAGTCAAAAAATATAATAAAAATATTTTTGTGATCTGTGATATGACAGCAGCATTTGGGCACATGGATATAAATTTAAAAGAAATGAGGAATTATATAGATGCTGGATATTTTTCTTTTCATAAAGCTTTTGGACCAACAGGAGTCGGAGCTTTATTTTTGAAAAGAGACTTCTCAAGAAATATGAGTCCGACAATTCTTGGCGGAGGAATAATTTCTCATGTAAAAAAAGAAGATGCAGAATTTAGGAGTGATATAAAAGTATTTGAAGCAGGGACTGCAAATATTGCAGGAGTGATAGGAGTAGGCGAAGCAATAAACTTTTTAGAAATGATAAATAATGAGGCATTAGAGCATGCAAGAAATCTCACAAAAATATTTTTAGAAAAGCTAAAAGAAATAAATGACGTTTATAAAGAAGATAAGAAACTAGAAATAAAAATCTTTACAGCAGAAGCTATAAGAAATATTGGTATAGTCTCTTTCCGAATATTTGTAGAAGGCAAAGAAGTGCATCCACACGATGTTGCCGATATTTTTGCGAGAGATAATATTTCTGTTCGCGCAGGGCACCATTGTGCAGAGCCACTGATGGATTATCTAAATATTCCAAATGGCTTAATAAGAGGTTCCTTTCATGTTTATAATTCTGAAGAAGATATTAAAAAGCTTTTAAAGGCAATAGAAAAAGTAAAAGATATTTTTAGTAAATAAAAAAAATGGATCACGACATGCGTGATCCATAAATGATTCAAAATTACTATTTAGATGAAATCATTTTTTTAGAATAAATAAAATAAAATAACATAAATACAAGAATCCATTTAGCTGGCCCTATTTGTAAGCAAAAGCTAATGATAGCTGCAAAAAGTATTGATGCAGCGATAATCCAATTGTTTCGTGTTTTGTTTTTCATCTTAAGTTTTTTAATGAGCAATAATAATATATTAGCATATATATAGTAGGATGTCAAGTATTTATAAATATTAAAAATAATGTTATTTTCTCTATATGAATCAAGATTATTTATACGAAGAAAATATATTGGAACATTACAGAAATCCCAAAAATAAAGTGGTGAGAGAATTCGAAGTCTGTGAGACTTGTGGAATAGGAGAAAATGTGGATTGTGGTGATAGGGCTGAATTGTTTTTTGATATTACTGATGGAAAAATTAAAGAAGTAAGTTGGTCTGGAAATGGGTGTGCCGTTTCCCAAGCTGCAATGAGCATGATGACAGAAAAGATAAAAAATGATAGATTGAGTATACAAGATTTAAGACTTTGGTCTCCTTCTGTGATTTACGAATTACTAGGAGTCAAAATCTCTCCATCGAGAGTAAATTGCGCACTACTTTCTTATAAATGTTTAGAGGATGTATTAAAAAAGATATAATAAAATTATGAATTTAAAAATAGAAAATTTAAAAGTAAAATTGAATGAATTAGATAAAGAGATTATTTCTGATGCCAGCTTCGAATTGAATGCTGGAGAAATAATACTTTTGAATGGTGAAAATGGAAGTGGAAAATCTTCTTTACTTTCTGCTATTTTTAAACATCCAAATTATAATATTGAAAGCGGAAAAATATTTTTAAATAATGAAAAAGAAGAGACAGATCTCACCAATCTAAAAACTTTTGAAATAGCAAAGCAGGGGCTTTATCTTTCACTTCAGCATGTCCCAGAAATTGAAGGAGTAAATCTTTTACAATTTTTATATAGATCATATAAAAATATATCTGAAGACAATAGTCTCTCAGTACTTGATTTTAATAAAGAATTAATTTCTTTTTGTGATAAATATGACATTAATAAAGATTTTCTTAAAAGAGATTTGAATGTTGGATTTTCAGGTGGAGAAAAGAAACAAGCTGAGATGCTACACCTTTTTGCATTAAAGCCAAAATTTGTATTTATGGATGAGATAGATAGTGGAGTAGACAAAGAAGCTATTAAAAAAGTTTTTAAAATTATAAATGATTTTAATAAAGAACATGGAGTAGCTTTTTGTATTATTTCTCACAGAGAAAAATTAGAAGATCTTATAAAAATAGACAGATCATACGAAATGAAAGATGGAAAATTAAATTTATGTTAGATAATAAAGAAATAGAAGCAAAAGTTTTAGAAGGGCTAAAGAAGGTAATAGATCCAGAATTGGATATTGATATTGTAGATCTAGGACTCATAAGAAAAATAGAAATAGGTGATTATCTAGAAGATTTTAAAGTGTATGAATTTATTAAAGTCACCATGACTTTGACAAGTGTGATGTGCCCATTTGCTGATGAGATCATTTCTCAAGTAGAAAGTGAAGTGAATCTTTTAAATCTTGGAGAAGCCCAAGTAGAGCTTGATTTTAATGAGCCTTGGGAGCCGAGTGAAGAATTAAAAATGAAATTAGGAATATAATAGATAGAAATAAAAACACTCTTTCAAATCATATTTACCCTAAAGGGCTCCGACGCCGATTTTCAAGAATGTTTTTATTTTTTATTTTACCTGTAATAATTTATTAATTATTTTTTCAAAATATCCTACGTCTTTTGCACCTGAAACCTTGCCCATAATTATATTATCATTTCCACTTTTGTATAATATTAAAGTATAAGGAGTACCATCAAGGCCAGCTTCTATCGCATCTTGAGTACTAGCTTGAAATTCTGCATAATAAGTTTTGTTAGTCACACAACTCATAAATTCTTCTTTATTAAATTCTTTTTTATAATATTCTTCATTTTGTTTAGCTTCTCCAACTGCAAAATCTGCTATATCTGGAAGAAGGCTCTGATCAAGGCCGTTGTTTGTAGGAGAAACAGAATAGATTCTATTTATAAAATTTATGTATGCATTTTGTCCGTAAAGCTCTCTTGCGCAAAGTGAAGCATTGATCTCATTTGGAGCTTTATCATGATAGCTTTGTGCAAAATGTCTGTAAACTATTCCTATTTTCCCATTTGAAAAATCTTTACCAGCAGAATATTCTTTTTGAAGAACCTGTATAGTATTTTCTTGAAACATTTTACAAAATGGACATTCAAAATCTGAATAGACAAGTATTGTGATTTTATTTTTAGTATTTCCTAAAA
>JAUPLJ010000052.1 GCA_030837425.1 Patescibacteria group bacterium | reverse complement strand
ATTATATTTGAAATCTACATCACGATAGCTTCTTTTGTGCCCAGCTCCTTTGTAGTAAGTAGTGATTCTACCCATTGCGTTTCTTCCTGTTCCCCTGCTAAAGCCTCTAGTTAAGGATTTAAGGGGTTTGCTAGCGGTTAAAATCTTTCTGTAGTCAATTCCTGTCATTGTTCTTCTTGATGGTGTCGTTGGTTTGTATTTTTTCATATCTTTAAATTAAATTATCGGCTTAATTTACCATAATTATTCTTAATAGTTTAGAGTGTTAGGCAAGATTTAATTTGTCCCCCTTTTTAAGAAACACAGAGGCTTTTTTAAATCCAGTTTTATATCCGATTTTTCCACGAGTAAACACTCTCACTCTAGGGTTATTAGATACTGTAATTTTTATAGGTTTTACTTTATACTTTTTTTCAATTTCTTTTGCAAGAGTTGTCTTTGTAGCATTTTGTACTACATTGAAAGTATAAATATTTCCAGAAGATAGCACAGAAGCTTTTTCTGTTAGTCTTGGAGAAATTATTAAAAAGTTTTCTGTTTTAGAAACTTGTTCTGTAATTTCTTTTTCTTTTTTTTCTTTAGTCATAAATTTATTTTAATTTATTATTAAGATACTCGACTGTAGCTTCTGGATTAGTAATAACCAAATATCTTACATTTGCAACATCGTTTGGATTTAGATCTTCAACATTGTGTGCTGTCACATAAGGAATATTTCTAAATGATCTTTTCTCACCTGTTTCCAATTTTGGAAAAGTCATGTAAACATTTTCTTTCTTTTTGAAAACTAAATTCTCATTTATTTTTGAAAGACCTTTCATTATTTCTACAGCACTTTTAGTTTTAGGTGTAGCTACTTTTACTTCATCAACAAAGAATAATTTTCCTTCTTTTAGTTTTGAAGAAAGTAAACAGAATAATGCTTGATTCCTCATACTCTTTGTAAGAGTTTTTTTATAGTTCTTCTCAGCTCTTGGACCATGAGTGATTCCTCCTTTTCTCCAGATTGGAGATCTTTTTGAACCAGCTCTGGCACGACCGAGCCCTTTTTGTTGCCATGGTTTCTGATTTGATCCAGCCACTTCTCCTCTATCTTTTGTATTAGCTGTTCCAGCTCTTTGATTAGATCTTTGGATATGAAGTACTTGTGATACTAAGTCAGCATTAAATGGTAAACCAAAAATATCTTCTGGAAGATTTATTTCTTTTGTCTCTACTCCTGATTGATTGTATACTTTTGCTTTCATAAAATTATTTTTGGATTACTTCAATAACAGTACCCCTCTTTCCTGGTACAGCCCCTTTGACTAGAAGAATATTATTTTCTGCATCGACATCAAGAACTACTACATTCTTTTGTGTAATTCTATCGCTTCCCATTCTTCCACCCATTTTCTTTCCTTTAACTACACGACCTCCAGCACGACCTCCTCCTCCGATTGACCCTGGTTCACGATGAGAGTGCTTTTGTCCGTGTTGTCCCCATCCTCCTTTAAAGCCATGTCTTTTTACGACACCTTGATAACCTTTTCCTTTTGATACACCAGAAATAGTTACAATATCTCCTGCTTTAAAAATATCAAGATTGATAGTTGAGCCTTCTTGTAAATCTCCTGATTCGCTTCTAAATTCTTTTACGATTTTATAAGCATCTTTTGTATGACCTAAGACAGACTTAGATACTCTTTCCTTTTTTTGAGGGAAACAAGCAACCTGTACTGCGTCATAGCCATTTTTTTCTTTAGTCTTTATCTGAGTAACAACCATAGGACTAAAAGATAAAACTGTTGTTGGATGCACAACTCCGTCTTCATCAAAGAATTGTGTCATGTTCTGTTTTTCTGTAATAGCGAACTTCATATATTTCGGTAACGACATAACTTAAAAGTCAGCGGTCGATTTGTTATTTATTAATTTTTTATTATCCTAAACCTATCCCATTTTTACATTTATGTCAACTCCAGATGGTAGAGACAAATTTGTAAGAGCTTCGATTAGTTTTGGATTTGGATTCATAATATCTATCAATCTTTTGTGTACTCTGATTTCAAATTGTTCTCTTGCATTTTTATAAACGAAAGTTGAACGATTGACAGTGTATTTAGAAATCTCGATAGGTAATGGCACTGGGCCATGAATCTCTGCTTCAAATCTTTTCGCGGTATCAATTATTTGTTTAACAGAAATGTCTAAAACTTTAGGTTCATAAGCTTTAACTAAAATCCTTAATTTATTTTCATCTCCCTTTTTTGATTTAAGAGTTTTTGGAAAATCATTTTCTGATTTAATTTGCTCTGGGTTTTTAGTCGTAGCTTTTTTAGCTGCTGCTTTCTTAGCTGTAACTTTTTTTGTAGTAATTTTTGTTTCTGTCATATTTTAAATAATTATAAAGAGCGATTGATTTGTAATTTTTAGCTAATTTTTTTATGCAATAATTTTTGTAACAACTCCAGCACCAACTGTTTTACCTCCTTCACGGATAGCAAATCTTTGTTGATCTTCAAGAGCGATTGGAGCGATAAGTTTTACATGCATTCCCTTAATTGTATCTCCTGGCATAATCATTTCTGTTCCACCTGGAAGTGTACATTCTCCTGTAACGTCAGTAGTACGTACATAGAATTGAGGTTTGTATCCATTTAAGAATGGAGTATGTCTTCCTCCTTCTTCTTTTTTAAGAACATAAACTTCACATTCAAATTCTGTATGAGGATTAACTGATCCTGGTTTTGCAAGAACTTGTCCTCTCATTAAATCTTCTTTCTTTACACCTCGGAGTAGAAGACCAGCATTATCTCCAGCCTCTCCTTGTCCTAATGATTTGTTGAACATTTCAATACCTGTAACAGTTGTTGTTGCTGTTGGAGTAAGTCCGACAATTTCGATAGAGTCATTTAATTTAATAATACCTCTTTCAATTCTTCCTGTTACCACTGTTCCTCTACCTTCAATTGTGAAGATGTCTTCAATTGGCATAAGGAATGCTTTATCAAGATCACGAACTGGAAGTGGAATCCATGTATCAAGAGCTGTCATAAGTTCAAGAATCTTTTGTGCCCATGGGTCATTGATATCTGTTGCTTGTGATGCCTTAAGACCAGAACCTTTGATAATAGGAGTATTTGCTCCATCGTATCCATTTTTTGTTAAAAGCTCTCTAACTTCTTCTTCTACAAGGTCGATCATATCTTTATCATCAACCATGTCACATTTGTTTAAGAAAACAACGAACTTAGGAACTCCGACTTGCTTTGCTAGAAGAACGTGCTCACGAGTTTGTGGCATTGGTCCGTCTGTTGCAGCTACTACTAAAATAGCACCGTCCATTTGAGCGGCACCAGTGATCATGTTCTTGATGTAGTCAGCATGTCCTGGAGCGTCGATGTGTGCATAGTGTCTTGCCTCTGTCTCATATTCTGAGTGAGAAAGTGATATTGTGATCCCGCGGGCTTTTTCTTCTGGAGCCTTGTCGATATCATCGACTGATTTCATCTTAATATTTGGATTCATTAAATGAAGCACATTAAGAATACCAGCTGTTAAAGTTGTCTTTCCATGGTCTACGTGACCGATAGTTCCCACATTTACATGTGGCTTTGTTCTTGTGAATTCTGCCATATTTTTATTGTTATTTTATAGGTAAGTCATGTTATTTCTGCATCTATTCGCGAAATAATATTGGACTTTATTAATTAATAAATAAGCACTTGCCAAAACACTGATGAAGTCAAGTGAATACAACGAATATTATCATAAAGAGAAAAAATATGCAAATAAAAGCATACTTTAAATATTAAAATATTTATATTATGAAACGATTATAGGACAATAAAAGGTTAAGTGTGTAAAAAAATATTAAAATATAGAAAAATCCTTATGGATTCATTGTCCTTATGTCTTTTATGAAACGAGAATCAAAGTCATAGACCAAAATCATAGATTTATAAACTATAATATAGTCTCCATTTTTAACATTTTTATATAAATTGTCTTGAATTGAAAGGTTTTTTGCATCAGAAACCCTCATAACGCT
>JAUPLJ010000051.1 GCA_030837425.1 Patescibacteria group bacterium | reverse complement strand
TTCTTCCACCGATTCATCAACAACAGATCTTAATATTAATGATAAAGGAGCTTTAGTTGTGAGCTCTGGCCCAATGAGAGTCTCTACAGAAAAAGAAAAGCCCACAGAAGACTCCATTATTCTTTATGAAGTAAAAAAAGGAGACACTTTAGACACTATTGCAAAACTTTTTAATATTTCAAAAAATACTATAGTCTGGGCTAATAGTCTAAAAGATAAAAATCTCAAACCTGGCACATCCCTCATCATTCTTCCAATAACAGGATTAAGTTATACAGCTACAAAGTCTATTACTGTAAATCAGATTGCAAAGAAATATAATGTTGATGCACAAGAGATCGCAGAGTTTAATGGTATCTCTGTGTCTGCAAAATTAACAAAAGGTCAGACTATTATTATCCCAGATGCTGAAGGAGAGCTTGCTTCAAATAATTCTTCAACAAAAGGATCATCAGCCCCTGCCCCAAAACAAATTAAGTATAAAAATAATGCAGTTGCTGGATACTTTATGAGGCCGGTATCTGGTTGTGTTAGATCTCAAGGTCTACACGGCCCTTATCGTACGGGAGTTGATTTTGGTTGTCGAGTCGGTACATCTGTAGTCGCAGCTGCTGGTGGAGTTGTTATTCGTTCTGCAAGCTCTGGATATAATGGAGGATACGGAAAAGTGGTTATTATTTCACATCCAAATGGGACACAATCAATATATGCTCACCTGTCTCAAATAAATGTATCAGTTGGCGACAGAGTGACACAAGGACAAATAATTGGTGCGACAGGAAATACAGGAAGAAGTACTGGCCCGCATCTCCATTTCGAGACAAGAGGTACAAGTAATCCGTTTTAGAAGAAAGTGTGTTATATTCTTATAAATTACTAAATTTTTTAAAATAAAAAGATATGGCAAAAAGACCAACCAGTGTAGGAAACAATAAAAAGTCTCATTCACACAAAACAGCAAAAAGACTTGCAATAAAAAAGGAAACTCTTGCAACTTTAGCAGCTAAAAGAAGTAAAAGAGTGAAGAAATAAAAATTTAAAAAAAACTGCTTCGTAAACGCGAAGCGGTTTTATTTTTACCCATTCACCTTTGGTCTATATTGTAGAGCTTCTAAAATGTGTGGAAGCTCTATATTTTCTTTATATTCAAGATCAGCAATAGTTCTGGCTACACGAAGTAGTCGATGATAAGCGCGAGGTGAAAGATGAAGCTTTGTAGCATAAATATTTAACTCCTTTCTTGTTGCGTCATCTAGATTTGCAAAGCTCTCTATATCTTTTGAAGACATATCTCTATTCATTTCTATTTTTCCATTTGTATTTTTAAATCTCTCTTGCATCTTTTCTCTAGCTTTCAAAATTTTATTTTTAAATAATTCACTACTCTCTGCCTTATCATCTTTTAAGCCTAGCTCTTCATAAGAAATATTTGAGACATTCACCCAAATATCAATGCGATCTAGTATTGGGCCGGAAAGCTTTCTTTCATATCTTGAAATATCATTTGCAGTACAAATACATTTTTTATCTTTATTTCCCCTATTTCCACATGGGCATGGATTCATTGCTCCTATTAACATAAACTTTGCCGGGAATCTCTCTGTGCCCTTTGCTCTTGAAATAGAGACGTGCCCTTCTTCAAGCGGCTCGCGTAACGCTTCAATAGTTTTTAATTCAAATTCTGGGAACTCGTCTAAAAATAATACTCCCCCATGAGCGAGAGTCACTTCCCCTGGCTTTGGAATTGATCCACCACCAACAAGAGAAACATAGCTTGATGTGTGATGTGGTGATCGGAATGGAGCCTTTAAAATTAAATTACCAGATCCGGCTTCATTTGATCCAGCGATAGAGTGAATCCTTGTCACTTCTAAAATATTTTTATAATCAAGATCTGGGAGTAGATCGCGAGATGCTCTTGCTAGCATAGTCTTCCCTGTCCCTGGTGGCCCATACATTACAATGTTATGCCCACCTGCTGTCGCAATAAGTAAGGCTCTCTTTGCCGCTGTCTGCCCTTTTATATCTTTCATATCTATAATAGACATTTCTCCATCCTTTTGAAAATTTTTTGGATTAGTCACATTTAATTTTTCTATTTTTCTTTTTCCAGAAATATGATCTATCACTTCTACTAAAGTTTCTGCTCCGTATACATTTAAATTTTTAATTAAGGCCGCCTCCTCCCCATTTTGTTTTGGTAAAAATAAATTTTTAATCCCATTTTTCTCTGCGAGCTCTGCAATTGCGAGGGCACCTTTTAATTTCCCAAGATTTCCTTTCAAAGAAAGCTCTCCTACAAACATAGACTCTTCAATATCTTTTTCCCTGTATTCTATTTCTTTGTTTGCTATCAAATAGGCAAGAGCAATCGGTAAATCGAAATTGGTCCCCTCTTTTCTTAAATCTCCTGGAGCGAGAGAGACTGTTGTCCTATGGTTTGTCTGTTGTGGATTTGTATATCCTGCATTACGAAGTGAAGAGCAAACCCTATCCTTACTCTCATCTATCGCCTTATCTCCAAGACCAATAAGAGAAAAGGCATTCATCCCTCTCCCGATATCACATTCCACTTTTACTAAATATGCCTTTAGCCCTACTATTAATCCTGATTTTATTCCTACAAATGACATATTTATTTTGTTTCTTTTACTGCAAGCCTTTTATCGTATCAAAGAAATCTTTTAGCGATATAGAAAAGACGAGATAATCTAGTTTTACATATCCATAAATCAAAGTGACCACTCCAGCATTAGATATTTGGAAATCTTGATTGTTTAAAGTTTTACTTTCCCAAGCTAAATTTTCCCCTGAAATTGGAGTAGGAGTTGTCATGTTGGTTACTAATGTACTGAAATTATTTTGTAAGCTTGCTGGGTCAAAAAGATTCACAACACTTGTGAGAGTAGAAGAAGTGGAAGTCTTTTTTGTAGTAGTCGCTTCTGTAGAAGTAGAAGATGTGGCCATTAATTCATTTGAAGTGGAAATATTATCTGCTACATCATTTAGATTAAAAGTATTTACAAGATCTTTCCCTAAATCTTTTTGATGAGCAAATATATAGGTATAAAGCTGGCTATAATTATCAACTCCGCTCCCATCATTTGCTTTTATTGTGATGATAATTATATTATCTTTTTTTACAGCTGAGCTAATATATTGAGCCATCCCATCTGCAATGCTTGGGAAAATAGTCTTTAAATTATTTACTATACTAGCCTGCTCTCTTGCTTGTTGTTCTTGAATTTTGGCTTGTGCTTGAGCATTGAGCGCAGCCTCTGCTTGTTTGTTTTGATAATTAGTATAATAATAATATCCAACCACTCCAACAGCTCCTAAGAAAAACAATACAGAAATTAATGTTAAAATTTTTTTTGTGACAGAAGTCTTTGGTTGATCTTCAATTAAAATATTCGCTCTTGGCACAATAGATTCAACCCCCATCTCTGTTTGTGGGGTTTCGAGCCCTCTGTTTTCATTTACATCATCTTCAAATGTATGTATTGTTGGAATATATGCCATAAAAATTTTTAGCAAAGAAAAATATATCTTTTATTTAGAAATTATATCACGAAAGAAAAACTAATATAAATAAAATAAAAACCAAGGTATTAATCTCGGTTTTTATTTTGCATTATTCTCCTAAAAACTTTTTCTTTTTTGGTGGAAATTTTTTGTTTTGCCTTTTCATATTTCTGGCACCTCTGTGATCGATCAGGAATTTTTCTGTATTTTCACACATATCGACAAAATCCTCACAGACTTCCTTTAATCTTAAAGAAGTAGATTTCCCAAAAGAGATCACTTCTACTTGAGTTGAAGTTTTTAGATATTCTACAAGTGGCTCAAAATCTCCATCACCTGTCGCCAGGATCACAGCGTCCACTTTACTTGCAAGCCTTATTGCGTCTACCGCAAGACCGACATCCCAATCACCTTTTTTATTTCCTCCATAAAAGACTTGTAAATCTTTTGTTTTAGTTTCTATCCCAATCTTAGTCAAAGCTTCAAAAAAGTTTGTTTCGTCCCCTGCT
>JAUPLJ010000002.1 GCA_030837425.1 Patescibacteria group bacterium | reverse complement strand
TAGGCGCAGCAGCAGGAAACAGTGCTGGAAGTACAGACCATTCAAATTTCTTTGGTCTTGGAGCAGGACAAAATGCAACAAGTTCATCTTATTCAAACTTCCTAGGATCCTTAGCAGGAGATGGTGCATATTCTTCTAACAATTCAAACTTCTTAGGTGCTAGTGCAGGATCTGGTGCATACTCTTCATATAACTCTAATTTCTTTGGAAACAGTGCAGGATCTGGTGCAACAAGTACATCATTTTCAAATCTTTTTGGTTTCCAAACAGGTAAGACTTTCTCAGGAAACAATATAGGATCAAATAATATTATAATAGGTACAAACATTTCTCTTCCTAATGCAAGAGCTAATGGGTTAAATCTCGGAGGAATTCTCTTTGGTACAGGGACAGCATCAAGTACAGCCGGAAATCCATCTATCACTCCAAAAATTGGTGGAAAGATCGGTATAGGTACAAACAGCCCTATCACTCAATTCCATGTTGCAGGAGAAGTGCCAACAGTAAAAACTAGTGAAGTGAGCATTACTAATACTGGCCGCAGTACTTATGTTCAAGGAAATTATGCTTATGTAGTAAATGATAGTAGTGAACTCCAAGTTGTCGATGTTTCAGATAAAGCAGCACCAGTAGTCATTGGCTCAGTATCTACACAAGCAGTGCCATACTCTGTATATGTACAAGGACGTTATGCATATGTCTCATCTGATACATATATTGAAACATACGATATTTCAAATCCAGTAAGTCCTACCTACATTAGTAGCTTAGCACTAGGTCAAGAGGGGTGGTCTATCTATGTCCAAGGTAGATATGCTTACATAGGAAAAAAAGCAGGCACCTTTGATATCTTTGATATTATAGATCCAGCAAATATTGTAAGTGTTGGTACAGTTGCAATAGCCGGCGGTGGATTGTCTGTCTATGTCCAAGGTCGTTATGCATATGTTGGTGAAGACAGTAGTAAATTTGAGGTCATTGATGTCTCAGATCCAACAGCTCCAAGTGTTGTATCCACAGCTACACCATCTGGAGCCGTAAGAGGTGTATACGTACAAGGTAGATATGCATATCTTGCGACAGACAATAGTACTCTCGAAATATATGATATTTCAGATCCAGTAACTCCTGTAGCTGCCGACACTGAAGCTACAAGTGGTATAGCACGCTCTGTCTACGTCCAAGGTCGCTATGCTTATGTTGCCACAGAGGCTAGTACTCTTGAAGTTTATAATGTTTCAGACCCAGCAGATATCTCACTTGTTGGTACAGTTGGTACAAGTGAAGCTACATACTCAGTCTTCGTTCAAGGAAGATTTGCTTATACTTCTAATGCTAGACCAGAACTTGAAATCTTCGACATGGGGGGCGCATATATACAACAATTTGAGTCAGGAGGTGTAGAGACAGGTACTCTTTCTGTAAGAAATAATCTTCATGCAGTGAGTGGGTCATTCCTCGGAGGCCTCACAATAGGCGATACATTAAATGTCTCACGATCTGTAAGCATCGGCACATATTTAACTGTCGGCAATGCAAGCATCTCTGGAGCTGTCGCAAGATTTACCAATAGCTCAGGATACTGTGATATAGATCCAACAAATTCATCACTATCTTGCTCATCTGACGAAACACTTAAGAAAAATATTCTAAGTCTTGATGCAAATAATGTGGATAAATTTATGTCTCTTCGCTCTGTGACATACAATTGGAACAGTGAAAAAGATACTGACTCAACACATACAGGATTTATCGCTCAAGAAGTAGAAGCTTTATTCCCAAATCTTGTGGCTACTGACTCAAAAACAGGATTAAAATCAGTCAACTATATAGGATTTATTCCATATACAGTAGAAGCTGTTCAAAGCTTAAATAAAGGATTGATAACCCTAAACTCAGCTTCAACAGGATCATTCCAAGAATTAAATAATAAATTTGCAGATCTAAATTCAAATCTATTTAATACTGTCCAAGAATTAAACAGAAAAGTAATAGATCTAAATTCAACTTCATCTGCTTTATTATTCTCAAATGTAGGTTCATCAACCTTGATTAATAACACAATTCAAAATTCATTAAATACTCTTTCTCTATTCTTAGCTTCTACTACAGATCTAGAGATAGCAAGCACTACTTTAGCAAACTTAAATGATCTATTCTCTACTTCATCTTTAGCTTCTATTAAAGCTCTTACAAATAGTCTAACAAGAAGCAACTTTGATCTTAATCTAAATGGTAATGCATTGGTGAATGTGAAGTCTATAGAAAGTGCTTCTAAAAACTGGAAGCTTGGTGAAGATGGGATAATCTATGCAAAAGAAATCAGAGCAGACAGATATTGTAACAGCACAGGTACAAAATGTATTGATATCAGTGATCTTTCTGGAGCAACAGGGACAAATACTGTTTCCAATGGAGGTTTATCAAGCTCTTCTGAAGCAGCATCAACAGATACAACCACAGCTTCTGCACCAGTAGATACAACTACTACTTCAGCTCCAGCAGATACAGACACAACTACTGCTTCATCTCCAGTCGAAGCAGTAGTTCCAGTAGATACAACCACAGCTTCTGCACCAGTCGAAGCAGTAGTTCCAGCAGATACAACCACAGCTTCTGCGCCAGTCGAGGAAGCATCTCCAGCACCAACTACATCTTCTATACCTGTAGTCATTCCTCCAGCAGAGACTGCACCAGAAACAACCTCATAAAATAAACTAAATATATGTATACATCTCACAACACAATTTACAATGAACAAAAATATTTAGACCTTTTCGCTAAAGAGGTGCCTTAACGTGGTCTGCAAAAAAAACAAAATAATAAAATCAAAATTCATTCTTTCTACATATCTATAGATTTCTAAAATCTAAAAATATGATACAGCTCTCCTCTGAGGGCTGTATTTTTTTAGAACCCACCCTATCTACTCTCCATTTAAATATAGATATCCGTCTCTACCTCCCTAATAAATTAGGGAGGAGAATATTTATTTTGTGATTAAATTTTATTAACAATAAACATGACTTATAATTATAAAAAATTATTCATTCCAGCAAGAAATTTACGAAATGTCCAAACTGTGTCAGAAAAGAAAATTTGGAGTCTATTAAAAAATAAACAAATAAATAATTTTAGATTTTTACGACAAAAAATTCTCGGTGAATTTATTGTAGATTTTTATTGTCATGAATTGAAATTAATAATAGAAATTGATGGAGGAATACACAATAAACAAAAAGAACGAGATAAAGAAAGAGAAGAATATTTAAAAAACAAATTTGATTTAAGGATTTTAAGATACTCAAACGAATTTATCTTAGAAAATAATATTGATTTTTTAAAACAAAAAGTACAAGAAGATATAAATGTCTTTATATAGAAGTCGAAGGGAGTCCCTCCTTAATTTATTAGGGAGGGATCTAGGGTGGGTTCGTTTGTGGGGTTCGTATTTCGTTTGCCTTTTATTTCAAATAGTGTTATTATTTTGTAAGTCGCTTGTAATCAATGATTAAACATATTTTTCTTTTATAGGGAACATATTTTTATACGTTTGATATTCTAGCGGCAAATTTATTAAAAGTAATAATATTTTTTAACTATGGCAAAAACATCTGTTAAAGCGAGAGCCAAAAAGGTTCCAAAATTTTCTTCTAGAATAGTAAGAAGATGTTTTAAATGTGGTCGAAGACATGGATACATGAGGGATTTTGATCTTTGTAGAATTTGCTTCCGCGAATTAGCAAACGAAGGCATGATTCCTGGAGTAAAAAAATCATCTTGGTAATAAAATAAAAATCCTTCTTCTCTCCTTAAATTTTAGGGAGAGATACCTCCGAGCAGAGCGAGGAGGAGAGAGGGTTCAAAAAATATATGGATCAAATAGCAAACATGTTAGTTAGTATAAAAAATGGAGGTCTTGTAAAAAAGGATCACATTTTTGTACCACATTCAAAAATCAAAGCTTCTATACTTGAAGTATTAAAAAAAGAAGGTTTTATTAAAACTTTCGAAGTTGTCAGTCTTCCAGACAATAAATCTAATCTAAAAATAGTCTTAGATTATTCAGGAAAGCACCCACATGTCTTTCCAAAGATTAATGATATAGAAAGAGTGTCTAAATTATCAAAAAGAGTTTACTTAGGATATAGAGATCTTCACAAGTTCAAATTTGGAAGAGGGCTTGTAATCGTCTCTACTCCAAAAGGAATCTTAACAGGAAAAGAAGCTCGCAAAGAATTGGTCGGCGGGGAAGTCTTATTTAATATTTGGTAAAAAATAAATATATGTCAAGAATAGGAAAAAAAGAAATAAGTATCCCGCAAGGAGTGACAGTAGCGCTCGATAAAGGAGTAATTACTGTAAAAGGACCAAAAGGAGAAATCAAAAAAGATTTTAATGTAGACTTAATAAAAATCAATATTGAGAGTGATAAGGTCACAAGTGAGCCTATACGTAATGATAAATTCTCAAATGCAATCTGGGGTACATACATGTCTCATATTGAAAATATGATCTTAGGATCAGAAAAAGCTTTCGAGAAAAAATTAATTATCGAAGGGGTTGGATTCAAATGGGAAGTGAAAGGGGACAAATTACAATTAAATGTTGGATTTTCACATCCAGTATTTATTGATGTTCCAAAAGATCTTTCTCTAACTATTGAAAAAGGGAATTTAACCATTTCTGGAATTGATAAAGAAGCAGTCTCAAGATTTGCTATGCAAGTGAGAAAGGTTAAGAAAGGGGAGCCTTATAAAGGAAAAGGAATTCGCTACGTCGACGAAGTCATAAGAAGAAAACAAGGCAAGAAGTCCGCATAATAATTAAAATAAAAATAATTTTTTCTCTCGGAGCCCCGCTCCGCGAAACTCGAGAAAAAACAATTTTTATTAAGAAACAAATTTATGAAAAAAGTAATACTAAAATCAAAAATTGAAAAGAGAAAAAAGCTTCATCGTAAGATTAGAGCAAAAGTATCTGGTACAGAAGAATTACCTCGTCTTGCAGTGTTTAAATCAAACAGATTCATCTACGCTCAAGTGATCAATGATGACAGTAAAAAAGTTTTAGCTAGCGCGAGTGATATCAAATCATACTTAACTGGCAAATTAAACAAAGTTGATTCTGCAAAAAATATAGGTCTAGAGCTTGCAGGAAAAGCAAAGAAAGCAGGAATTACTAAAATAGTTTTTGACAGAGGAGGATTTCCTTACAAAGGTCGTGTCAAAGCTTTAGCTGACGGCGCAAGAGAAGGCGGGCTAGAATTTTAATTTAAAATTTTATAAATATATGTCAGAAAATATAAACTTAAATGAAGATGTTGTCGAAGTAGTTGAAGAAAAATCAGCTGTTGTAGAAGCTCCTATTGATTCATCAAAAGATGATGGAAAAAGAAGAGGGGGAGGTAGAGGCAGAGGTGGACCAAAAGGTGGAGGAAGAGCAAGACCACCAAGAGAAAAGCCAGAATTTGATTCAAAGACAATCGATATTAGAAGAGTGACTCGTGTGGTTTCTGGAGGTAGAAGATTCTCTCTCGCTGTAGCTATTGTTGCTGGAGATAGAAATGGAAGAGTTGGTTTTGGTACAGGAAAAGCTCTTGATACACAAGCTGCTCTTGAAAAAGCTATGAAGAGCGCAAAAAAGAATATGGTTACCCTAAGATTATCAAAAGGAAATACAATTCCTTTTGATGTTAAAGCAAAATATAAATCAGCCTCAATCTGGATTTCTCCAAATAAAGGAAAAGGAATTATCGCTGGTTCATCAGCAAGAACAATTCTTGCACTTGCAGGGGTAAATAATGTTACTGCAAAATTTCATTCAGGAACAAAAAATAAAATGAATAATGCGAAAGCAACAATGAAAGCTCTAGAAATGTTTACTAGATAATTAAAAATAAATTTATGCAAACTCATCAAATAAAAAGAACCCACAAATTGAAGAAGGCAAAGCAAATTGCGCGTGGTGGAAGAAGAGGAAAGCAAGCTGGACGTGGAGGAAAAGGACAGACAGCTAGAGCTGGATCATCAGTTCGTCCAGCACTTCGTGACGAAATCAAAAAGCTTCCAAAGCTTCGTGGGCATGGTATAAATCGTTCTCACACTGTAGTCTATAAAGATCCAAAAAGATTTGCAATTGTAAATCTTGGATCTTTAAACATCTTTGAAGACGGAGAAGTTGTAAATCCAATATCTCTAGTCGCAAAAGGACTTGTAAGTTTAAGACACGGTAAAATGCCAGTAGTAAAAATTTTAGCAAAAGGAGAATTAACCAAAAAAGTTAAGATCGAAAATTGTAAAGTATCAAAAGTGGCAGAAGAAAAATTAAAATAATAACCCTCCCCAGCCCCTCCCTAATCATTAGGGAGGGGAAACACGAAGCAAAGCGAAGTGTGGGGAGAGTTAAAGAAACAAATTTATGAAAACATTAAAAAGAATATTCGAAGACAAAGTTTTAAGAAATAGAATTTTGTTTGTAATTGGAATTTTATCTATAATTAGAGTTCTTGCTGTACTTCCTATTCCAGGAGTGGACAAAGGAGCTCTCGCAAATGCTCTTTCTAGTAATAGTTTTCTTGGATTTCTGAATATTTTTTCTGGAGGAGGGTTATCATCTTTCTCTATTATAATGCTTGGAGTTAGTCCATATATTACTTCTTCAATTATTATGCAGCTTCTTACAGTTTTGGTACCAAAATTTAAAGAGATGTATCAAGAAGAAGGAGAGGCTGGAAGAAAAAAGTTTTCTCAATACTCAAGAATGATCACAGTGCCTCTTGCTATTGTTCAAGGATATGCGATTTTAACATTGCTTATCTCTCAAAAGATAGTCGCTCCACTTTCAGGATCTCAAATGGCTTTCAATATCTTAATCATCACTGCTGGATCACTGCTACTAATGTGGCTTGGAGAGCAGATCAATGAATATGGTATTGGAAATGGAGTCTCATTAATTATCTTTGCTGGTATCGTCGCGACTTTACCCACAACAATTTTGCAGACATTACAAGCCTTTGATGTATCTATGATCCCAATGTTTATAATAATAGTGATCTTAGTATTACTCGTGATCGCAGGTATTGTGTATGTGACAGAAGCAGAAAGACCAATTGCTATCACTTATTCAAAACAAGCAAATAGCTTTTATGGATCAAGTGGAATTACAAACACTTATCTCCCACTTCGTCTTAATCAAGCTGGAGTTATTCCGATAATCTTCGCTATCTCTATACTTCTATTTCCTCAGATGATAGTTCAGCTTTTTAAGAATTCTCCAAATGCTACATTACAATCTATTGCAGAAGGAGTGACATCATTTCTCGGCAACACTTTGTACTACGGAATACTATATTTTTCTCTTGTTGTACTCTTTACTTATTTCTACACTGCTGTTACTTTTGATTCAAAAAAGACATCAGAAGATTTACAAAAGTCTGGAGCATTTATTCCTGGGTTTCGTCCAGGAGTAGCGACAGAGGATTATATCGGAGATGTGCTTTCAAGAATTACTTTCTTCGGAGCTGTATTTCTTGGATTGATCGCTGTGCTTCCGATAATCCTTCAAGGAATAACTGGTATAAACACTATTGCAATCGGTGGAACATCTCTTTTGATTGCTGTGTCTGTGGTTATAGATTTTGTGAAGAAGGTGGACGCACAACTGACAATGCGTGAATACTAAAATAAGAAATTTTTAAAACATAAAGCTGCATAATTGCAGTTTTTTGTTTTTAATTTTTATGTTATTATTTTATTAATAAATAAATGGCGAATATCAAATTAAAAACAGATCTAACAACTATAAAAAATCTTCGAGAATCGGGAAAGAGGCTTGCTTTTATCGTGAAAAAAGTCGGTGAAGCTATCAAGCCCGGAGTCTCTTTAATAGAGCTTGATCGACTTGCCTATGATCTAATAGTAAATAGCGATAAAAAAGAAAAGGGCAATTATAAACCAGCACTTTTAAATTATCGCCCATATGGAGCAGATTTTCCATATCCAAACACTCTTTGTATTTCAGTAAATGATGCAGTGGTTCACGGTATTCCAAATGAATACAAATTAAAGAGTGGGGACATAGTCTCTATTGATACATGTCTAGATTATAAAGGTATGATCACTGATCACACAATCACTTTTCCAGTAGGAAAAATTAAAAAAGAAGACGAAGAACTTTTAAAGATTACAAAAGGTGCATTGATGGCTGGGATAAAAATGGCGATTTCTGGAAATCATATTCAAGATATTTCGAGCGCGATAGAAGGATATATTAAAAAAGAAGGTAAAAAAATAAATAAAGATTTAGGAATTATAAAAACCTTAGCAGGGCATGGTGTGGGGTATAAAGTTCACGAAGATCCATATGTACAAAATTATGATGATGGTACAAAAGGAGCAAAGCTTATTCCAGGGATGGTCCTCGCTATAGAGCCAATGGTGAATCTCGGCACTGAAGATATTTATCAAGATAAAGATGGCTACACACTTCGCACAACAGATGGTAAAAACTCTGCGCATTTTGAGCACACTATCTTAATTACCAAAGATAAACCAGAAATTCTGACAGTGCTTTAATTTGCTTAAAAATGATTTTTGTATTATAATGCTTCCACATTATTAAAAATATAAGTTGATGCTAGTACCAGAAAAGTCGCTGGGAAAATCTAAATTTTATTTAGAAATGCATTCTACAATGATAAGAAATTTATGCGACGTCCAGTCAAAAAGAATGATTTTGTCAGAGGTGATTTACGCTTCAATGACAAAAAGATTTCAAAGTTTATCAATTACATAATGCAAAATGGTAAAAAAACTGTAGCACAAAAGATTGTCTACGGTGCCTTTGACGTTATAAAAGAAGAAACAAAAAAAGAGCCACTAGAAGTTTTTGAGCTTGCTATCAAAAATGCTAGTCCTTTAGTTGAAGTTAAAAGTAAAAGAATCGGAGGTTCAAATTATCAGATTCCAATAGAAGTTAGAGAAGTAAGAAGATTTTTACTAGCTTCCAGATGGATTATTGATGCAGCACTTGGAAAAAAAGGTAAGCCTATGCACAAGAAGCTTGCTGAAGAACTAATGCTCGCAGCAAACGGTGAAGGTACAGCTGTAAAGAAGAAAGAAGATGTTCACAAAATGGCAGAGTCAAATAAAGCATTTGCTCACTTTGCAAGATAGTACTCTCCCCAGCTCCTTTCGGAGCTACCCCTCTCTAAATTTTTATTTAAAAATTTAGAGAGGGGTCAAGTATCGTTAGATACTTGGGGGTGAGTTTAATAAATTTAAACTTAACCTAAAAATATTTTAAAATAAAAATTTATGTCTAGAGATTATCCTTTAAATAAAGTTCGTAATTTTGGAGTTATTGCTCATATTGATGCAGGAAAGACTACAACATCTGAAAGAATTCTTTTTTACACTGGTGTATCACACAAAATCGGAGAAGTTCATGAAGGTGCGACAGTCATGGATTGGATGGAGCAAGAAAGAGAAAGAGGTATTACAATTACTTCTGCTGCTACAACAGCTTTTTGGTCTCCTACTTATGTGCCAAAAGGTGATGATTCAAAAAAATGTCGTTTCAATATTATCGACACTCCAGGCCATATCGATTTTACAATTGAAGTGAAAAGATCACTTCGTGTGCTTGACGGCGCCGTTGTTGTTTTCGACTCAGTTGCTGGAGTAGAGCCTCAATCAGAGACAAACTGGAGATATGCAAATGATGCAAATGTACCAAGAATTTGTTTTGTAAATAAATTAGACAGAATGGGAGGAAATTATGATAAATCTTATCAATCAATCCTAGACCGTCTTTCAAAGAAAGCAGTTCGTATGCACATGCCAATTGGAGAAGAAGAAAATTTCTCAGCTATTATCGATCTTCTTACTTTAAAATATGTGACTTTCGTAGGAGATAAAGGTATAGATTGTGTATTTGAAGATATTCCTGCAGAATATGCAGAAGAAGTAAAAAAGAGACGCGCAGAAATGCTAGAGAAAATTGTTGAGACAGATGAAAGCATGATGACAGCATATCTTGAAGGTAAAGAATTTACTCTTGAAGAATTAAAAGCTGCAATTAGAAAAGCGGTGATAGCAAATGAGCTTTTCCCAGTTTACTGTGGATCAGCTCTTAAAAATAAAGGAGTACAGCTTGTACTTGATGCAGTGATAGATTATCTTCCATCTCCACTTGATATTGGCAAGCCAAAAGCTATTGATCCAAGAACAGGAGATCATATTGAGCTTGAAGTTTCTGATACTGCTCCTCTTGCGGCACTTGCATTCAAGCTTGCAACAGACCCATTCGTTGGACAGCTTGTATTTATCCGTGTATATTCTGGAAAACTAGAAGCTGGATCATATGTTTATAATGCTACAAAAGACAAAACAGAAAGAGTTGGACGTATTCTTCGTATGCATGCAAATGACAGAGAAGAAGTGAAAGCTGTTTATGCTGGAGAAATCGCAGCAGCAGTAGGACTTAAAGATACAATTACTTCCGACACACTTTGTACAGAAGAATTCCCACTTATTCTTGAAAGAATTATTGTACCAGAGCCTGTGATCTCAATGCGTATCGAGCCAAAAACAAAAGCCGATCAAGAAAAAATGGGACTTGCTTTATCAAAGCTTGTTTCAGAAGATCCTACACTAAGAGTAACTTCTGATCCAGAAACAAATGAGACAATTATTTCAGGAATGGGAGAACTTCATCTTGATATTATTATAGATAGAATGAAAAGAGAGTTTAATGTTGAAGCGACAACAGGTAAACCTCAAGTGGCTTACAAAGAAACTATTAAAGGATCAGCTGACGGAGAAGGTAAACATATTAAACAATCTGGAGGTCGTGGTCAATATGGACATGTCAGATTGAAAATCAAGCCAATAGATTATTCTATTGTTGAGGCTGATCTTCCAAAAAATACAAAGAGATATGATCACTTTGAATTTGTAAACTCAATCAAAGGTGGAGCTATCCCTTCAGAATATATTCCAGCAGTTGAAAAAGGTCTTCGTGAATCAATGGACAGAGGTACACTTGCAGGATTTAAAATGGTAGATATATCTTGTGAGATTTATGATGGATCATTCCATGAAGTCGACTCATCAGAAATCGCCTTCAAGCTTGCAGCAAGTATGGCATTACAAGACGCAGTAGGGCGCGCAAAGCCTGTGATTCTAGAGCCTATTATGGCAGTGGAAGTTATCACACCAGATAAGTTCTACGGAGATATCACAGGTAATCTTTCAAGTAAACGTGGACAAATAGAAGGAATGGACGAAAGAGGAATGGATAAAGTGATCAGAGCAAAAGTCCCACTTTCTGAAATGTTTGGATACATGACAAACCTTCGCTCAATGACAGAAGGACGTGCACAATTTACAATGGAATTTTCACATTACGATGTAGTACCATCAAGCATTGCAAAAGAAATTCAAGAAGCAAGAAAGTAAAACCTTAAAGTTTTATTTTCTAAAGTATAGATTTTAGTACAGCCCCCAAAAGGGGCTTTGTACTTTTAAACTCTCCCCAGCTCCTATCGGAGCTACCCCTCTCTAAATTTTTAAAATTTAGAGAGGGGTCAAGTATCGCTAGATACTTGGGGGTGAGTATTGATAAATGTTATAATTTTTAAAATAATATGGATCAAATTCTTCTTCCTTTCGCAATTGTGATATTTGTAATTTTAGATGTAATTGCTTTTGTCCTAGATCTCACTGCAGTAGCTTCTATTGCTGGTGTATTCATCTCTTTTCTATCAACTTTATTTTATATATTGTATGTATTTTTTGTATACGGTTCAAGTAAAGCTGTAGAAAAATTATTTAGTTTTAAAAATAAAACAGGTAAAAAAATAATGAAAATTTTTGGAGGATCAGTGATTCCTTTTGTGAATGTTTGGGCAGTATATGATGATTATAGAGAAGAAAAAAAGATTAAAGAGAATAAAGAAAAAGGTATTACAGAAGATTCTTCACAAAACAAAGGAAGTGGAATATTCAAAAAGCTAATACTTGGTGCAGGAGTTATAGCAACAGGTGGTGCAGCAGCTGGAGTTCTTGCCGGAGAAGCTGCAGTTGCTGGCGAAGCAGCTGCAGTCGCAGAAGGTAATGTAGCTAGTAAAGCCATTACTGCAAGAGGAGAAGCAAAAGTTGTCCAAGGAAATTTTGGCTCTGGTATAGGTAAAAAACTCGCCAATAAAGGAAGTAAAAAAACAATCGAAGAAGAAATTGGAGGAGTGAAGACAGGGTTAAACAGAGAAGACTACGACTCAGGAATATCTGATTATAGTCGAATGGATACATATGAAAAAAATAATGACATACAAAGAATATTAGCAAAAGTACAAAGAGGCGAAAGACTAACTGAAGTAGAGGGTAATAAATATAATTCTTATCAGATAAATGGTGCTCATGATGAAATGAATGAGAGAAATGATAGAGGTAATGGAAGTGTATCAGGAGGGCGAGTGGGTAGAGAGGTTTCAAGAAAGACAGATCCGGATATACAAAGAATATTAGCAAAAGTACAAAGAGGCGAAAGACTAACTGAGGTAGAGGGTAATAAATATAATTCTTATCAGATATTTGACGCTCATGATGAGATGAATAGAAGAAGATAATTATAAAAAATCTCATTTGACTTTAAAACATTAAAATGATAGGTTTTAATTAGCTAAATTTTTAAAAATGGAAAAAGGTAAAAAGAAAATTTTATTCTTCTCTTTTTTGTTTGTTTCGACTATTCTTCTAATCCCGGCTTTTACAAGTGTAGGAGTTTTATCAAAAATATTTACTTATTTTGTTATCCCACTTTGTTTAATAGTTCTGATTTCTAAAATAGAAAATAAAAACAATTCTGTATATAGTATTTGTCTAGCAGTAATAGGTGTATATTTTATTATATTAATAACCGATTATTTTGTTCATGAAAAGACTTACACTATTGATCTTGGAAATATAATTAATACAGCTATATTATATATATTAATATCCATTATAACTTTTTTAATCACAATCAAGACAGAACAACCAAGAGATTAGCTTCCTATTTTGTAATATAAATAGGAAGTTTTTTGTTAAGTTTTCTACTTGACATTTTAAATCTATAGTGGTAGATTATTGATATCTTATTTTATATAAGTATTTGGCATTATTAGCTATTAATTAAGAACCTGTCCTTAATCCTTCCTTAAATATTTAGGGAAGGAGTCCTCCTCGCAGAGCGAGGAGGAGGTAGGGTTTAAAAATAATCTTATGAAAAAAAATTTTACAAAAATGATCACAGTTTACGTTATAGTTGCTTCACTCGCTTTAGTTTTAAAGCTGGGAGACAACATGCTTGCAAAAGCTTCAACCTCAAACACACCTGATCGATGTGGTACAAATAATGGAGTACTTTGGAATGGTACACAATGTGTAAACTTCTGTGACCAAAATCATCCTTGGGATCCAAGTCAACAAAAGTGTTCAAATGGATATGGATACTATGGATCTAGTGGCTACGGCTATGTTCCAGGTAATTCAAATTATATGGGCACTTGTGCTGCTTATGGAGGAGGCTTTTATTGGAATGGCTCAGTTTGTGTACAGACAAATCCAGGACCAAATGCTACATATAATGGCAATCCATATAGTGGTGGATACACAACTCCTGTTTATAATCATGTTCCAATGAATAATAATGTTTATAATAATTATAACGGCTACAACAATTATAATAATTATAATGGCTACAACGATTATAACTATGTATCACATGTTCCTCACACTCAACCAAATATTTGTAATCGATGTAATGTTGTAAATCCAGCTCCAAAAGTTGTGACGACATACTATATCTACACTACGACCACTACTTCAGTACCAAGTTATTCTAACTATTATTCTAATAATTATTCAAATTATAATTATTTAGGAGACAATTATGGATACGATAATGATTATTGGAATTGTAATTATTCTGATTACACAAATGTTGGCTATTACGATATATACGGACACTATCATTTTTAAAATCTAAAATAAATAAAACTCTCTAGAATTTTCTAGGGAGTTTTGTTTTTTTTGATGATATAATATATTCATATCTATGTCGGATTTTTCTATAAATTCTCCAGAAGCTTTTAACAATGCTCCAAAATTTTCTTCTCCAGAAGAAGAAATAAGATTTTTGCGTGAAGAAATTTCCAAAAGACAAGAAGTCACTAAAAATTTTGGCGAAAGGATCACAAAAGAAGATCATGCTCAAGACATTCTTCGAGAGCATTTATCTATCCCACAAAGAGAAGTACTCCCAGATCATTTTCCAGTGAGAGATTACGAAAAGAAAAAGCTTCTCGAGGGATTAAAAGAAAAAGAAACAGACGAGCAAGTCTCAGATCTGGTATCTATAATGCTAGACAAAGGTATTCATTCTGCAATATCTTTAGTGAGCGATATGAAAGATAAAGAATTGGAAGCTGACTTTCACAGATTTCTTGTTAATTTTCTATTGATGCCTCATGAAAATAATTTAGAAAAAAGCCTAAGCAAAACAGAGTGGAAAGCATTAAACTTTAAGCTCTATGAGATTATTCTTCCTGAAAATAGAACAAAAGAAGAAGGTAAAACTCCAAAAGATTTTATTTCTTTTATGGAGCAGTTTTATGCAAGCATGCTCGCCATTGCGCACGACGTACAAAATAAAGATAATGATTATTATACTTTAGAAATAGCAAAGCCAAATGATTCAAACCAGGTATCCTTTTTTGTTTCTATTTATAAAGAAGTCTCTGATCTTTTTGAAAAAAGTTTATTAGCATTATTTCCAGACGCTACAGTCAAATATTCAAACGAAGATTATAATATTTTTTCCCATGATGGATTTCAAGTCGCAGCTTATGCATCTCCAGTAAAGACTTCAGCTCTCCCATTTAAAACTTACGACAAAATAGATGGTGACCCTATTTCTCTAATAATGTCTTCCTTCACAAAGCTGCAAAAGAAAGGAGAGGGGGCTTCAATGCAAATAGTCGTTCGCCCAGCTGGAGAAAAATTCTTTAAAAAATATACTACTATGCTAGATAGTTTACGAAAAGGAGATACTTTGAAAAGAATTTTAGACAGAGACTCATTCATAAAAGATTTTATTTTAACTTTTCAAGAAGCAAATAAGACTAAAGAAGAAAGAGAAAAAGATAAATCAAAGACAAGAAAAACTGAAGACGAGAAAGCCGAGCAAAACATTGCCCGCAAAATGGAATCTACAATTTTAGATACAAATATGAGATTAATAATAAACGCGGCCGATCTTCCTCGTGCAAAAGCTATACTAAATGAAATGGCTTCCACATTCATGCAATATTCTGAGACAGAGAGCAATTCGCTTCAATTTAAAGTGCTTGAAGGCAAAAGATTAAATGAGGAGATTCATAATTTTATTTATAGACTTTGGAATGAAGATCAAAGCTTGCCACTAAACTTTAAAGAGCTTGCGACTTTCTACCATCTCCCAAGCTATGTGAAAAATTTTTCACAACTTAATAAAGTCCAGGCCGCTTTTGCTCCAGCCCCAATGGATCTTCCACAGCAAGGTTTATTTTTAGGAGTAAATGAATATAGGCATCTTACTACTAATATATTTCTTCCTGAAAAAGACAGACTTCGCCATGTGTATGTGATAGGTCAGACAGGGACAGGTAAATCTGTGATGCTTAAAAACATGATCATTCAAGATATAAAAGCTGGCCACGGATGCTGTTTTATTGATCCACATGGAGAAGATTTACTTCAGATCCTTGGCAATGTCCCAAAAGAAAGATGGGATGATGTAGTTTATTTTGATCCAGCAGCGATAGACAGACCAATGGGCTTAAATATGCTTGAGTATGATAAAAATAAACCAGAGCAAAAGACATTTGTAATCAATGAGCTTCTCTCAATATTTAAAAAACTTTTTGCCGAAGCGTCTCCTGAAAGTATGGGTCCAGCTTTTGAGCAATATTTTAGAAATAGTGCAGGCCTCGTGATGGAGCACCCTGAAAGTGGATCAACTCTTCTTGATATTTCTCGTGTGCTATCTGACAAAGATTATCGTGATTATAAATTAGCAAAATCTAAAAATCCTCTGATCAATCAATTTTTTAAAAATGCAGAAGCCACCAGTGGAGAGCAAGGTTTTGAAAATTATGTCCCATATATCACAAGTAAATTCGATATATTTCTTTCAAATGAAATAATGCGACCAATCATAGCTCAAGAAAAATCAGCCTTCGATATTTCAGAGATCATGGATAATAAAAAAATCCTTTTAGTAAATCTTTCAAAAGGAAAACTTGGAGAAATCAATGCGAATCTTATTGGTCTAATTTTAGTTGGAAAGTTCTTAATGGCGGCTCTCGGTAGAGAAGACCCAGAATCAAAGCCTCCATTTTATTTATATCTTGATGAATTTCAAAATATTTCTACTCCATCTATTTCAGCCATCCTTTCTGAAGCTAGAAAGTATAAACTTTCTCTCACTGTTGCTCATCAATACATCAAGCAGCTTCAAGAAAATATAAAAGCAGCCGTATTTGGAAATGTTGGCAGCAAAATTGTCTTTAGAGTCTCTGAAGAAGATGCGAAAGTCTTAGAAGCAAACTTTGCTCCCACATTCACTTATAGCGATATTATGAAAATAGAAAATTTAAATGCCTATGCATCTTTATTAATAAATGATTATCCTCAAAAAGCTTTCAATATAAAAGAGATATATGGAGATAGGGGAGACAAAGAAACAAAAGAGATATTAAAAGAAATGTCTTATCAAAAATATGGTAGAGCTCGCGCAGAAGTAGAAGAAGAAATAATGAAGAAATTTACTTTATAACCCCAGATTTTTTAGTTTTTATATGACATTAGTCAAACCAAAAAATAATTATACAAAATTATTTAAAGTCTCTAGAGATTTACGTAGATCACAAACAGATCAAGAGTCTCAAATTTGGAATGAAATCAGAAACAGGAAATTAAATAATTTAAAATTCACCAGACAAAAAATATTTGGTGAATTTGTTGTAGATTTTTATTGTTCTAAATTAAATCTCATTATAGAAATAGATGGAGGAGTTCACAATCTTCAAAAAGAAAGAGACATAGAAAGGGAAAATTATTTAAAAAATAATTTTAAATTAAGAATTTTAAGAATTAAAAATGAAGAAATACCTAAAAATAATTTATATGAATTTTTAGAAGAAAAAATACAAGAGTATTTATAAGACTCTTGTATTTTTTTACTCACCCCAATATCTGCGATATTACCCCTCTCTAAATTTTTAAATAAAAATTTAGAGAGGGGTCGAATACGCAGTATTCGGGGGAGAGTTCTATTTACTTGCTCTCTCTACATATTCTCCTGATTCTGTATTTACTACTATCTCATCTCCTATATCTATAAATAGTGGCGCGATGACTTGTGCTCCCGTTTCTATTGTCACGACTTTTCCACTACTATTTCCTGCAGTGTTTCCTTTTACGCTTGGCGGAGCTTGAGTCACTTTAAAAGTCATCTTGATCGGAAGAGAGACTCCGATTATCATCTCTTCATCATCATCATTTGTAAATATTTTTGCATCTACCATATTATTTGCTTTTAAAAATTTTTCTTCTGCGCCTATTACGCTTGAGGTAATAGTGAATCTGTTGGCCGGATCACGCTCCTCACAAAACCAATGCTCACCTTTATTTGTGAAGAGGAATTTGATTGATCTTTTTGAAATATCTGCTTCATCTACCATGTCTGATGCATGGAAAGTCGCAGGGATGACCTTCCCATTTATCAAGTTGCGTAGCTTTACTTGGTTTTGTGGCTTTCTTTGTTGAGTGCGAGCTACATGATACTCTAGCACCTCATAAGGAGCGTCGTTATAAATAATGTATTTTCTTGGTTTGATTTCGCTGTATTCTAATTTTGCCATAATGTTTTTACTCACCCCAATATCTGCGATATTACCCCTCTCTAAATTTTTAAATAAAAATTTAGAGAGGGGTCGAGTACCGCAGGTGCTCGGGGGAGAGTTCTATTGTTTTTAATATGCAAAGATTTTACCACAATTTCTATATTTTTAAAAATAAAAAAGAGTAGACAAAAATTAATTTGCCTACTCCTTAACGTTAAAAGTAAAAAAGTCAAAACTTTTCTAGAAATAAAAAATTTTTTATAAAATAATACCAAAATAAACATAGCTCTATTGACACTTGACAAGTATCTATGTATTGTGCTATATTTATATTAGATTAAATGTGCTCTTTTTCAACAAAATAAACAATATTTTTAGATTTGTTTTAAAGTCGCATTATTGCTTTTTGAATATTAATTTTTAGTATTTAAAAAGCAATAATGCAAAATAAAAAATAAATCTAATAACAATGAAAAGATTATCACAAACATTATTATCACTAACGGTGTTGGTGGTAATAATTTTCTCAACAAACTGTGGAAAAACTACTACACCTCCTACAACACCACCAACAACTTACACAGTAAGTTTTAATGCAAATGGTGGATCGGGAAGTACTGCTCCGCAGACAGTAAATTCTGGAACAAGCATTAATTTGCCAGCATCTAGTTTTACTTACACAGGATACACCTTTGTAAATTGGAACACTGCTTCAAACGGTAGTGGCACAAGCTACAGCGTAGGATCAAGTTACACAGTTACAGCAAATGCGACTTTGTATGCGATCTGGCAAGTAGCAGGTCCAACAGCAGTGTTTACTGCAGTAGATGCAAGCTTGTCAGCTACATTAAAATCTTTGCCAGGCAATTCAAATGCTAAAGCATTGTTGGTGAATGTCACTACAGCAGGCACTGCAAAGCTTGATGTGCTTGGAGCATTAACAAATGGCAACCCAGCCATTGCTTATTATTGGATCACAAGTAGAGATAGCTCTGAAGTTTTTCAAGCGACATCTACATTGAACCCAATCTTAGCAAAGACAGTAGCTAGTGCTACTCAGACAATCAATTTGTCTGTCGGGTTGAATGTTATTTGTTTCAAGACTGCTTTATTAAGTGGAGCTATCACCAATGGAGCAACTGTTGGGTTAAAATTAACAGGAGCAAGTGGCACAATCAGTAATGCCAGCTACACAGCTGACGCAATAAGTGGAAATTTAGCAGGTACAATAAAAATACTTTTGAAAGTAATAAATGGTACAACACTTTCACCAGGTCAAATAATAGGTACCACTTATACCGCCTTTCAATTATTTCCTTACAGTGATCAAAATGCTACGACTTATGATGGAGCAATGTACCCAAGTATTCTTTCTATTTCTTATGATACAAAAAATACTGCATGGTTCACAGGCACATTTACAGGCTATAGCAATCTTGATTTTACAAATGCTGCCGGACCAGCTGGACAGAAACTTGAATTTAGTCAAACAACCGCATCTGGTAGTTTGGATTCTATTTTTACAAATTCTAATGCTAATCTTTCTTCTGGCATTTTGCAATTTAGTAAAGCTTCAGGGACAACATTAGTAAAAGCAAATTTAGGTACTTTTGCTTTTTGTGTTGCGCGAGCATACACATACAACCCAGCTTCTACTGTTGGACCATTTAGCGTTTGCTGGTATTTGAAAAGTATCCGCTTTGTGGGCAACCCAGAGCTTTGGATTTACGCTCCAGATGGAAGCAGAATTTGGTAAAATATTGTTTAACTGTCTTGAACCAGGATTAAAGGATTCCTATAAAACCACAATTATTTGATTGTGGTTTTTTATTTTATATATTTTGTATATAATATATTATATGTATCGAAAAGGCGTCGCAGCTCTAATAATAAATAACAATCAAGAATTTCTCCTTGTAAACTTACTCTCTTTTGAAGAGAAATATTTCGCTATTCCTGGTGGAGGATTAGACCCAGGTGAATCTTTAGAAGATACAGCGTATAGAGAAATAAAAGAAGAATTAGGAATAGAAAAAGAGTCTTTAGAATTAATAGGTAAAAGTGAAAATCCACTTCAATTTAAATTTAAAGAAATAAAGCTTTCTCGTGAGGGTATTGAATATGAAGGGTCAGAGAAAAACTTTTTTGGATTTAAATTCATAGGAGGTGATAGTGAAATAAAAGTACAAGAAGATGAGGTGAGATCTTATAAATGGGTACCATTTTCAGAATTAAAAAATTATTTATTATTTGATGAACAATTGGAAGACACTCAGGAAAAAATAGGGGAGATATTCCAAGATTTTACTATCGATAATAAATATATTTCTAATTGATACTCTAGCAATATATAGATCTATTATAATTATTTTCTATATTATATTTTTTATAGCTTTGAGATAGCTATTATTTATCTCATGGTCTGTTTTTGGGATTATTATATCGGCTTTTTCTTTCTCTAATTCTCCATAAAGCGATATTCCTTGTTTAGCTAAATGCTTTTTCTTCAAAATAGATTTTATATCATATACAAAATCTTTACCACATATTTCAACCAGATCAGGTGTAAATTTTTTATTAGTAAAATATTTTAAAGGCGTCATAGAAGCCAGAATTATTTTTTCACATTCACTTTTCTGTGCCACCAGTCTAGCTATTACAGCCCCCAGAGAAAATCCAAAGACTGTCGATTTTTTTTCAATATCAAAAAGCTGGTCCTTAATACTCCTTTTCCAATTTATGTTTTTAAGGATTACTTTATATCCTTTTTCTTCAGCGATTTTTTTCAGCTTTTGATAAGGTCCTCTTTCAGGAGATTCTTTCCATCCTGGAATAATATAAAATATTTTTTCTTTATTTTGATTCATATAAAAAAGAATAACATATTTATTTATTAAAAATAAAAAGCATATCATGTTTAAGATACGCTTTTAAAAATAGAACTCAAAAATTAAATATCGAATTCTTTATTCTTAACCCCACTTATGAAGGCTTGCCACTCATCATT
Source organism: Patescibacteria group bacterium (assembly GCA_030837425.1). GTDB lineage: Bacteria > Patescibacteriota > Minisyncoccia > Phycocordibacterales > UBA5272 > UBA5272. The sequence goes on along the minus strand of JAUPLJ010000002.1, from coordinate 4,192 downwards.
TTTAAAAAAGAGTATTTTTCCATTAGGATTTTTGCTGTCCAACATAGCAACTCCTTCTGGTTTGATAGCAACTTCAACGCAAGTTTTTGGGTTATTCTTTGACCAAGAAGATTTTTTAAAATCTTTTCTTGATACTGGGAATTTGAATGTACTCATTACTAATTTATTTTAGTGAATAATAATTATAGCAAATTATTTTAAATAATACAATTTTTTAATTAAAACCATTTCGCCTGAAATCTTTATTTTTTGTGGACAACTTTTAGTTTTAGAGTGATATAGAATGATATAATTTATTTATATTAATTTAATAAATAAAAACATGCTCAAAAAATATTTTATTTTCCTTTTCATTTTCACTTCATTTCTTTTTCTAAGCAATAAGGCCTCTGCTGTATCCTATTTGGCTACACCTCCAGGTGTGAACACTTGTACCTCAAAAAACATAAATGCCACAGCTACAAACATTATTTCCCAGCAGGATCTGAACATTGGTGGAGGTATTGATGTCTGCGTAGTCACAGGGTCAAACCCTCCTTTTACAATTAATGAGAATGGAAGCCTTGGTTATTTTGCAACTCACACCATAAGCTCCGGCGTAGGTACTACCACTGTCAACATGCCTTACACATTTAGTGCTGCTTCTATAGCAGGAGAGGAACAAATCACCTTCACAATATCAGATGCTTCAAATAATACAGATTTAGCTCAAATCAACGCTACTGTGCCGCCGGTGCCTATAGATTTATCGAATAATAGAAGCCTTGCAAATAATGGGACATTGGCCGCTGGGCTAAGTATCACTTTCACTTGTACAAATAGCACAGAGCTTTATTATGACCCAATACCAAATGCTACAAACACTCCAGTAGTCTCAGATTACACAGAAGCCACAGGGTACATCCTCGTCCACCAGATCACTCCATCTATAGGTACACACACAATAGAGTGCGACAACATAGGAGGAAGCTTGACCAGAGAAACTTTCACTTTCAATGTGGTAGCTGCTAATAAATTAGATATTAATAACACAAGCTACACTCCAACTACTGCTTTGTCACCAGTTACTTTTACTTGGAGCTCAAATGGTACAGATTGTGGATTTTATAATTATGATAAGAGTGTGAAATTTGGCAATGCTTCTGGAAATGCTGGCGCTGGATTTTCTTACACTCTCGGCTCTCCAAATTATCCATCAGGAGCAAATAGCTACGGATACTTTATTAAATGCTACGACACAGCAGATCCAACTATTGCAATAAATGAATTAAATGTAAATCTTTCTTCGACTACAGAAATAGTCTCTGGCACAAGCACTACGGTAGCATGGTATGCTTTGACGGCTACATTTACTTGTCCATCAGGATATACTCCAGATAGTGGAAATGTTTGTGTTGCAAATACTCCACCTTCAAACCCTCCAATATGTGCTTTCACTGATTCTTCAAATCAATTTATCGCTTGCTCTTGCCCAAGTGGGACAATCACAGGCCTGTCAGTAGAAGATACAAATGGTGACACTCAACAAATAATCCCTCCAGGAAGCCCATTTGCTTGGAATAATTTGCAATACAGATATCAAATTACTTGTTCAACCGGTGGCGGTGGTGGAGGCGGTGGCGGAGGTGGGCCGACTCTTATCCCGGCTCTGCAAAGGCCATACACACACTTCTTATCATTCAATGTCTCAGCGGGCTATATCAAGCCAGGAGGAGTGATAGATCTCAATTGGGTTATCCAAGATCCTACCACTACATGTAAGATTATAGGAGTAGATCTAAAGACAGGAGCAGAAATATTTAATAGTACAGCGGGAAATTATTCAGCAATAAATACTTCTGTCACAGTTTCAAAATCTTCTTCGAATGTGAGAAATTTCTCAGATGGAAGCTTTAAAGCTCTGATGGGTCAAGCTTTGACCATAAATAGCTCTGCGAGATTCACAGCAAGCTGCCAAAATAATAGTACCTATATGCCAGGGTATTACAAATTAGTGAGAGATGTGTATACTACTAAATCACAAGATAGATAATCTAAATATTCTTAATAATTTAAAACAAAACACTTCCATATTTTAGGAAGTGTTTTGTTTTGTTTGACTTTTTGTCTAATATTTGCTAATATTCATTCATTAAATAAATCTATTTTATTTAGCTTGTTTCACTATCCATTTATATTTTTAGTGGTCAAGATTTTCGATTTATTTTTAAAACATTTATGACACGTTCAGCAAAAAAAGGTCCGTATGTAGACGAAAGAGTATTGAATAAGGTTCTTGGAAAAAAGCCGGAAAATACACCGGTTATTAAGACATGGATCCGTTCATCAGTGATCTCTCCAGAAATGGTAGGCTTTACTTTTGGAGTTTATAATGGAAAGACTCATATCGAAGTATTAATAGCAGAAGATATGGTAGGCCATAGATTAGGAGAATTTTCACCAACTCGTAAATTCGTAAGACACGGAGGAAAGATGCAAAAAGAAATAGATCAGAAAGCAAAACAAGCTGAGATAGATTCAGCGAAGACAGCAAAATCTTCAGCGGATACAGCAAAAAAGCCAGCAGCAAAAAAATAATTAGTAAAATTTAAAAAATAAAAAATATAGGTTTCCAATCAATTATTGAAAAATAATGAGGACAGGAAAATAAATAAAAAATATGAAAGCAGTATTATCAAATTACAGACAAGCACCAAGAAAGACATCCCTTATCGCAGGGCTTATTCGTGGTAAAAGCGTAAAGCAATCAAAAATCATTCTTGGAAATCTTATCAAAAGAGGAGCAAATCCAGTTTTAAAGCTTTTAAATTCAGCAGTTTCTAATGCAAAGGTAAACGATAAAGTCACAAATGTTGATGATTATTTAGTTTCTATTACAGCAAACAAAGGGAAGGTTTTAAAAAGATCAAGACCAAGAGCTATGGGTCGAGCTTTTCCTATTCACAAACATACAAGCCATATTGTGATAGAGCTTAAAGAAAAAGTAATTAAAGAAAAAGGAAAATAATAATATAAAATAAACTTATGACACATATTGTAAATCCATATTCACATAGATTAGGTATCGTAAAAGGATGGAAATCTCGCTGGTTTGCTTCTAAAGAAAGCTATGTTTCAAATTTGAAAGGAGATATCTTCTTAAGAAGTTTCTTAGAGAAAAGACTTCGTGGAAATTATGTTGCTGAAATCGAAATCGAAAGAAGTCAAAAAGAATTTAAAGTTATTATTCACACTTCTCGCCCTGGAATGATTATTGGTCGCGGAGGAGATGGTATCGAAAAACTTAGAAAAGATATTACAAAAGAAATGAAAAGGAAAGAAATCGTTCTTCCTGCAAATTTTAGAGTAGATATCGCAGAAGTAGCAAGCCCTGAATCATCTGCAGCAATTGTTGCACAAATGGTATCAGAGCAACTAGAAAAAAGAATTCCATTCAGAAGAGTTCTTAAAGGCACTATTGAAAAGGTGATGGCTAATCGTGATGTCCTTGGAGCGAGAATCGCTGTGGCTGGAAGACTCGGAGGAGCAGAAATGGCAAGAAGAGAGCAAATAAGAAAAGGAGGAATCCCACTTCAGACATTAAGAGCTGATATCGACTTTGCAAAAGAGAAAGCATTCATGGCCTATGGAATTATTGGCATCAAGGTCTGGATTTACAGAGGAATGAAATTTGAGAAAGATGCACATTTAAAATCTTTTTCAAGTGTTAATCAAGAGTTAAAAGGAACAGCTGCTCCAACTTCTACTTATAATAAAAGAAAGTAATTATTAATTTAAAAATAAATTTATGTTATTCCCAAAGAAAGTAAAACATCGCAAATGGCAATCAAAGAGATCTTCTCTTCTAAAAGCTGCAAGACCAGAATCAAAAGGCATCACTGTTGATTTTGGAGCATATGGACTTAAAGCTGAGACAGATAAAAGAATCACAAGTAATCAACTAGAAGCTGCAAGACGCGCAATGGTTCGCTCTGGAGGAAAGACAGCGAAAGTTTGGATTAGAGTTTTCCCAGATAGACCAATTACACAAAAAGGAGCAGAAGTACCTATGGGTAAAGGAAAAGGAGATCCAAAAGGATATTGTGCAGATGTTCGCCCAGGAAGAATTATTTTTGAAATTGATGGAGTAACGGAAGAGGTGGCAAGAGAATCTCTTCGTAAAGCAGGGGCAAAGCTTCCAATTAAAACAAAA
>JAUPLJ010000050.1 GCA_030837425.1 Patescibacteria group bacterium | reverse complement strand
TTTTCAAGCTCTTTTTTAAGAGTTTCTTTATCAATAATTTCTTCGACTGATTTTGTTAAAATATTATCTATTTTTTTATCGTCTGTTATTGTTTTTTTACTTTTTATAGCCATAGTCTTATTTTAGTGATTATAACATAATCCTAATCGTGGTAAACTATAATAACAAAAACATAAAAATTAATAAAATTATGAAAGAAAAGTCTGAGGATTTGTATAAATATAAAAATAAACATTCTGGTGAAGCAAAAACAGTTCACTGTAGAAGAAAAAATCACCCAAAGAAGAAATTCTTTCGTTTTTTGTTAAAAGTTTTTTTAGTTTTACTTTCTTGTTTTTTAGTTTTTACTACAATTTTAATAATCTATATTTCAACCCTAACCATCCCTGATTTTTCTAATTTTGCTAATAGAAAAATAGATAATTCAACAAGAATTTATGATCGTACAGAAAAAATACTTTTATATGATGTACATGGTGATATAAAAAGAGTACAAGTCACTAGTGATGAAATATCTCAATATGTAAAAGACGCTACTGTGGCAATAGAAGATAAACATTTTTATGAACATCATGGTATTAGGCCGACTTCTATATTAAGAGCTCTTATAACAAACATAAAAGCTGGATCTATTGTTCAAGGTGGATCGACGATTGATCAACAAATAATAAAAAATGCTCTTTTAACTCAAGATAAAAATATTATTAGAAAAATAAAAGAGTGGGCTATGGCTATTAAACTTGATGCACAAGTTCCAAAAAATGATATTCTAACGATTTATTTAAACGATGCTTCTTATGGTGGTAATATATATGGGATAGAAACAGCTTCCCAGTATTTTTTTGGTAAAAATGCAAAAGATCTTAGTTTGGCAGAGTCTGTTTATTTATCAGCTCTTCCAAATGCCCCATCTTATTATTCTCCTTATGGTAATCATATATCTGAATTAGAAAACAGAAAAAATCTTATTCTAAAAAACATGTATGATCAAAAAATGATTACACAAGAGGAGTATGATAAAACAAAAAATGAAAAAGTTGTGTGGCAAAAAAACAATACCTCTGGAAAGGCTTTGCATTTTATATTCTTTGTCCGGGATTATTTAGAAAATAAATATGGAAAAGATGTTGTAGATACTGGTGGGTTAAAAGTTGTTACTACTTTAGATTATGATTTACAATCGAAAGCTGAAAGTATTATTAAAACTCACGTTTTAAAAAATGCAAAAAAATATCATGCTACAAATGGTGCTTTAGTGACTATTGATGTAAAAACAGGCCAAATATTAACAATGGTTGGGTCAAGAGATTATTTTGATACAGAAATACCAGGAAATTATAATACAGCCACAGCATTTAGACAGCCAGGGTCATCTTTTAAACCTATTGTTTATGCTACAGCTTTTATGAAAGGATATAGCCCAAATACTGTGCTATTTGACGTTCTCACAGAATTTAACACTAGATGTTCTCCAAACAGTACACCTTTAAGTAATAATTCTAATATAAAATGTTACTCTCCTGAGAATTATGATGGAAAATTTAGGGGTCCAGTTTCAATAAGAAATGCTTTAGCTCAATCATTAAATATTCCAGCTGTAAAAATTTTATATTTAGCTGGAATTAAAGACTCTATCTTAACTGCTCAAAAAATGGGTATAAGTAGTTTGAATCCTAATGGTGATTATGGTTTGTCTTTGGTTCTTGGATCTGGGGAAGTTTCATTATTACAAATGACTAACGCTTATGCTGTTTTTGGAAATGGGGGGACATATAATACTCCAGCTTATATACTTTCTGTTGCTGATAAAAATGGAAATATTTTAGAGTCTTATAATCAAACTAGTAATAATGTTATACCTAAAAATATTGCTGCTCAAATTAATAATATTCTTTCAGACAATGTCGCTAGAACCCCTCTTTATGGCCCAAATTCTGGACTCTACTTTGGAGATAGGCCTGTGGCTGATAAAACGGGTACTACTAACAGTTATAGAGACACTTGGACAATTGGGTACACCCCATCATATGCTGTTGGTGTGTGGGCAGGAAACAATGATAATACCCCTATTAATAAACAATTATCAGGAATGATCGCTGTACCTATGTGGAATGAGTTTATGTCTTATTTATTAAAAGATAAACCTATAGAATACTTTTCTAAACCAGATCCTTCTTTAGAAAATCAACCTGTTACAAATAATCTTCCACCAGTAAAAGGAATTTATTGTTATTCTGATGGCACCGGTAGTTATAGTTATTCTATTTTAGATAGTAATGATTCTCAATATTCTCTTTGGAAAATTCTAGAAGATCGTTGGATTGAACAAAACTCTTGTCCTTTTTAAATTAAAAATTAATTTTAAAACCAGTCTCTTTTTCTAATAATTCTTTTTTCTCTTCTATTAGATTTATTTTAAAAAAGAATTTTAAACTAGAATTGTTTTTATTTAAATAGATTGTTTTATTTTTAATATCTATTTTAAAATCTTCTTTTTTTAAATCTAAATTAAACTCTTTTTTAAAGAAAAAAGTAAATGATTCTAATATTTTGTTTTTAGGATTTAAATTATTACTATATTTAATAAACAAATTTTGAAGATTATTTATCATTTTTTAGTTTTTAAATTTATTTATTTAAAGGCATTAATAAATAAGTAAAACTTTCATTATTTGAATCTCTTATAAACATTGGTTTATTATTTTGTGTAAATAAAAGCTCTAAAGTTTCTCCATTAATATGAGATATCCCGTCTAAAAAATAATTACTATTATAGCTAGAATTAATCTCTTCCCCCTCTAAAGATTCTGGTTTTGTTTCTTTTTCTATAGACCCAATATTATCATTTTTTGATTTTATTTTTATAATATTATCTTTTATATCTACTTCAAGGTCTATATATGAGTAACTATTAATAAAAACAGTCGACAAATTAAGTATATTTTTCAACTCATTTTTATCAATTATTACTTTTGTATCCCATTTTTTAGGAAATAGTTGTTTATAATCTGGAAAATTTCCATTTATAGATCTCACAGATAGTGATAGATTATTATTTTGTATAGTTAAAATGTTTTCGTTGTTAAATATATCCACCTCATTCTCTTCTTCTATTGAAGATTCTAAAATTGTTATCATTTCATTTATATTTTTTTGAGATATTAATATATTAATATCTCCTATTTCAGAATCTAAAATTATTTTCTTTTCCGCTAATCTAAATGAATCTGTGGCGACAGAATACAAATCTCTACCTATTGTATAAATATAAATTGATGATATTTCTGGCTTTATTTCTGTTGAAGCAGCACAAAAAGAGACTGATTTAATTAAATCTATTAATAATTTTGTATTTAAATTGGTTATTTTTTTACCTAATTTAGGAGGTGTTGGAAAATCTTCAAAACTATATGTTTTTAATTGTAATTTTACTTTTAAATAAGAAATTAAAAGTGAATTATTTATTAATTCACAATTAATATTTGTATCAATATTATTAAAATGGTTTGAAATTTTAACAAACACATCTCCATTAATTAAACATTCCCCATTTACAATTCCTTTTACAGGAACTGTTTTTTCACAAGTTATTTCTAAATTAGTAGCTCTTATAATTAAATTATTATCCTCTATTTTTAAATATAAATTATTAAGAAGTGGACTAAGTGTGTTTTTATTTCTAGCCTTACTGACTTGATTAATTATTTTAAACAGTTTTATGGAGTTTATTTCGAATTTCATATTAATAGATTAATTATAACCAATATTACTATTTTTACAAACATTTGTTTAGATTGAGTTGATTTAATACTTTTTTAAAATATTTAAATTAGTAATAGATATATGTTGATTATGTTAATAATAGTAAAAAGCTTTATTTAAATACTTAAATAATTATATTAAGTAAAAAGTAAACCTTTATTAGAGAGGTATAAACAAGGTAAACTGGTTGACAATTTATTAATTTAATTTATAAAAAAGAAATGTAAGTAAAGTAATTAACACATATCTGTCTATAAATATATATTAATCCACTCGTTATTAACATGGTAATAAACAGGTTATAAACAGTTGTTTTAATTTATTTTAAAATATTATAAATATCCTCAATTTCCTTATTTAGATATGGAT
>JAUPLJ010000016.1 GCA_030837425.1 Patescibacteria group bacterium | reverse complement strand
CTGATTCAAGAAGGAAATTTAGGTTTATTTAAAGCTGTAGAAAAATACGACTTTAGTAAGGGATACAAATTCTCAACTTATGCTTGTTGGTGGATTCGCCAAGGTATCACTCGTGCACTTGCCGATCAATCTCGCACAATTCGTATTCCGGTGCACATGGTAGAGACTATTGCCAAGTATAAACAAGTCGTGAGAAGACTTTCTCAAGACTTAGGTCGCGAGCCACTTGCAGAAGAAATAGCTGATGAAATGGATATTGAAGTTGAAAAGATTCATGTCATAGAAAATATTGATCAAGAGACATTGTCACTAGAAAAGCCAACAGGGGATGAAGATGATAAATCTTCACTTGGTGAATTTGTAAGTGATGATAAAATTCTTTCTCCAGACCAAGAAGCAAGTAGAAGAATTTTAGCAGATCAGATTAATGAAATTTTAATGGACCTTTCAGAAAAAGAAAGAAAGATTGTAGAAATGAGAAACGGGCTTGGACAATACAATGGAGTTATGCATACACTCGAGGAAGTAGGAGAAGAATTTCAAGTGACTCGTGAACGTATTCGTCAAATTGAAGCAAAGGTTCATGAAAAAATTCGTGATCACGAAAAAGCATACAGATTAAAGAATTTTTAATAAAATAAATAAAAAACCTCTCGAATTTCGAGAGGTTTTAATTTTTCTGCTATTTTATTATTCAAGTCTCCAAACACTCTTAAGATAATATATATTATATTTTTCAGACCAGTAAAGTCCTTTTTCTGGAAATATAATTGTTTTATTCGAGTGTTTTTTTATCTTGGTAATTATTTCCAAATCTTTTTCTTGAATTCCGATCCACAAATCATTTATCATATCTCCATTAGTGTCGACATCTATTCCTGTGATATTTTTATCTTCTATTTCTTTTACACATAAAGAAGAATAGGGAAAGATTTTACAAGTCGGACTGCCGGTGAAATATTTTTGAAACGAGCAAGAAATTAAAAAGGGCATTGAAATTAGTAAAAAGATACTTTTTTTCATTTTTAATAAAATTAAAGGTTAACTAAATTTATTTTAAATACTATATATAGTATATCTCATATCTGTATTATTGTCAAGTCTTTAATAAATCTATATTTTATGGTATTATTTTCATAATACTCAAAAACTATGTTGATAGATCATGTAAAACTAAAAGTAAAAGCTGGAGACGGAGGGACTGGTGTTGTTCGCTGGAGAAGAGAGAAGCATATTCCCTATGGTGGCCCTGCTGGTGGAGATGGAGGAGAAGGTGGAGATGTATATCTTCGCGTTGTTCAAGATATTCAAGCACTCGATGATTATAAAAATAAAGCAGATTGGGCAGCTGAGAATGGAGAAGCTGGAAAGAAAAAAAGCATGCATGGAGGAAATGCTGAGGATTTATATTTAAGAATTCCCGTAGGCTCTACAGTTTATAATAAGACATACAATATAAAATATGAATGTGATAAAGTCGGAGAAGATATTATAATTCTTCGTGGTGGAAAAGGTGGACTTGGAAATGAAAAATTTAAAACTTCCACAAACAGAGCTCCAGAAGAATTTACAAAAGGAACAAGAGGTGAAAATGGTGAATTTGAAGTCGAATTAAAATTGATTGCTGATGTCGGGCTTGTTGGTCTTCCAAATGCTGGAAAATCTTCACTTCTTAATGCGATCACAAATGCAAATGTTAAAGTAGCAAACTATGCTTTTACAACATTAGAGCCAAATCTTGGAGCTTATAAAAAATTTATCTTTGCGGATATTCCTGGAATTATCGAAGGAGCAAGCCATGGAAAAGGGCTTGGATTTAAATTTTTGAAACACATTTCAAGAACTGGAATTTTATTTCATTTAGTCGCTGCTAGTGATGAAGATGTAAAAGCCTCATACAAAATAATTAAAGAAGAGTTAAAAAAATACGATGAAGACAATTTAGCAAAAGAGCTCGAATCTTTAGAGGGAACCCTTTTAACTAAGACAGATTTAAACAAAATTAAAAAAGATTTTGAATCAAATTTCTTATCAAAAAAGAAAGAAATAATAATTTTTTCAAAAGTTGACGAAGTGGAAGATAAAAAAGAGTTAGATAAAAAGCTTTCTGATCTTGCAAAAGTTTCAAAACAGAAAAAAGAAGACATTATTTTACTTTCTCTTTTTGATGATAAATCTGTAAAAGATTTTGAAAAGAAACTAAATCAGATTTTGAAATAAAGATTTCATAAAATAAAAAGCGATAATCATTTTATCGCTTTTTTTAATTTTGTTTATTTTACTTTTTCTTTAATAATCTCAGTAAATAATTGAGGATTGCCAGAGCCTTTTGCTTCTTTCATAGCTTGCCCAACAAAAAACATAATCAATTTATCATTTCCATTTTGTAATTCTTCCCATTGTTTTAGATTATTAGCTATTACATTTTCAACTATTTCCACCAAAGCTTCTTTATCATTTTTTTGAATAAGCCCTTTCATTTCAGCAATTTCTCTTGCATCCATATCATTTTCACTCATTTCAAGCATTGTGTCATATGGCAGATCAGTCATCATAAATGTAATTAAATCTTTTGCTCCACGACTTGAAAGCTCCGCCTCATAAAGCATTTTTACAATTTGCTCAAAATCTTCTTTATCAATAAAATGAACAAGTTTTTCTTTCTCTTCTTTTTGAAGTATTGCAGAGACATCTACACAGATATAATTTACAGCGAGAGTGATCATCTTTTCTTGCTTTTCTTTATCATAATTGTGACCCAAGATTTCTTTTTTAACCTCATTAAAATATTTTGAAAGAGGTATATTGCTTAAAAGTAATTCTATATATTCTTCTTTTACTCCAATTCCTCTTAGATTTTTTCTTTGAAGCTCTATATTTTCTGGAAGGTTATTTTTTATTTCTTCTAAATTAAATAATGAATGAAGATAAATTTTTGGTAGATCAGGATCAGGGAAATATTTATAATCATCAGATGATTCTTTTTTTCTTTGGGAAATAGTAGTTCTTTTATTTTCTTCAAAGCCTCTTGTCTCTTGGACTATTTCATCTCCACGACCAGCCTCAATTAATTCAATATGTCTTTTTACTTCAAAGCGAACAGCGTCTTCAACTGATTTAAATGAGTTTATATTTTTTACTTCTACTTTAGTACCATATTTATTTTTATCATCGCTCACAGAAAGATTTACTTCAATACGCATTTGCCCTTTACTCATTTCTGCTTCACTAGCATCTAAAATTCTTAAGATTAATTGTAATTCTTTTGCAAAATTGCTAGAGGCTTTAGCTGCCGATTCGATATCATCATAAGTTATAGGGTCTGTCACAAGCTCCATAAGAGGTACTCCAGATCTATTAAAGTCTATCAGAGTGTGATCTCCTTGGTCATGAGTTGATTTAGCAGTATCTTCTTCTAAATGTATACGAGTAATAGGAATATTGTTTATAGAGCCACCTGAGACGATAGGATACTTGTATTGAGTGAGTTGATAAGCTTTTGGCATATCTGGGTAAAAGTAATGCTTTCTATCCCATTCTGTAAAATCTGCAATGTCAGAGCCAATATATAGACCAATCTCTACCATTTTCTTTATAGCTTCCTTATTTAAAGTGGGAAGAGTTCCTGGGTGCGCCATACAAATAGGGCAGACATTTTTATTTGGAGAGTCTTCAAGAGGGACATTTGCACAAGAGCAAAACATCCCACTTTGTGTTTTAAGTTCCGCATGAATCTCAAGCCCGATAGTTATGTAGTATTTTTCCATAATTTAAACTTATATTTTTATAAAAGCATTATAGCAAAAAATAATTAAAATAAAAAACGTTTAAATTTAGAATAAAATCTAAATTTAAACGTTCTTTTTTCAAAACATGTTAATCTCCCTCAACATAAACAACGAAGGCTAAATAAATATTACCATCTTCCCATAAATTATCTTCACCTCTACGTCCATAAGATTCAAAAGATACTAAAGAATTTTTTTCATCGTGGTTTTGTTCAATAATAAAAAGACAATTTTCATCCAGATCAGGAATAACCTCATGTGGAATGACTATCGATTTTATATTATTTTCTTTTAAATCTTTTGGAGTTAAAAAACTTGCGATAGCAGGACCAAGTTCTCCAACTACACTATTCACTGATTTTTCTCCATAGTCTTTTGTAGCTATTTCAATAAATCTTTTAGTGAATCTTTCTTTAGGATTTTCTATTTCAGATATAGGAATTAATACTATAGAGTATTTTTTATCTGGAAATCTTTTGTGAAGACATTTATAATTCCAACTACGTAACATTTCATCAGAAGAAATAGTGGTATAGAAATAATGACTATTATTGGAAATTATTATTTCATCCAACCTTAAATAAGATAATTCAAAAAACAGTCTCCCATTTCGATTTATTATTTTTTCTGGTTTTAGATCTTCTTGTTTAGTTTGCGGATTGTTATTTGTCTTGAAAAGACTAAAAAAACTTGCTAATATGTTATTCATTAAAAGTGGTTTTTAAAATTAAAAAATATTTTTTACTTTTTTTATACTATCACAAACAAGATAGATGTCAATTTTTATTTTCTGTATCTTTTATTCCAAGTAATTTGTCTTTTTGCAAATTGCCAGATTTTATTTCCTAAAATTTCTTTCATCTCTTGATAATTCATGTCTCCTCTTAGATACATAGTGACATATTTATATTCGAGCCCAAGAGAAAGTAGCCACTGGTCTTTTATTTTTAATTTGTCTCTTAAAAATTTAACTTCATTTATTAGATTATTTTTTCCTTTCGTTTCTAGCCTTCTTTTTAATCTCAAATTTATTCTTTCTCTCAATTTTTCTTTACTAATATCTATAAACACATACTCTACATCATATTTTATTTTTTTATTTAATTTAGAAATTTCTACAACATTACTCTCTTCTTTTTTAGATTCTAATATTTCTATAATTCTCACAAGTCTTCTTTTATTATTTCTTTCACTGGTATTTTCATTATTAATTAATTCTAAATACTTTTTTTTATTTAGGACTTTTATTTTTTTTAATAAATTTTCTAAAGTTTCTTTTTCGAGATTTTTTCTCAATTTTTGATTTGGTTTTGCATTTTTTGGAATTCCATAAAGTATCCCATCTATATAAAATCCTGTACCACCACAAATAATAGGGGTTTTGCCTTTTGCAATAATTTCTTTAATTGCTTTGTTTGCGTATTTTAAATAATCAGTGATAGATTTTGTTTTACCTGGTGGAAATATATCAAGGCAATAATGCACAACGCCTCGCATTTCTTTTTTAGTGACTTTTCCAGAGCCGACATCTAAATATTTATAGATTTGCCTTGAATCAGCAGAGACAATCTCTCCTTTTACTTTTTTTGCTATTTCTACAGATAGATCAGTCTTGCCACTGGCAGTAGGGCCTATTATTACTATTAACTTTGGAAGTTTTTTAGTTTTCATAAATAAAATTTTAACACATTAAATATAATATTTTTATTTTTCTAAAATCAATTTTTTGATTTCTAAAACATTTTTATTTTTTATTTCTATATTTGTGCCGAGAATAGTTGGTTTTTTATTTGTTAGAAAATCTATAATTGCTATATCTCTTGCTAATAATTCTCTTAAAAATGTCCAAGTGTTTATAAATATATTTTCAAAATTATTTTGATATGGATACTCAGCATTAAAGGCTATTGCGTCTATTCCATTTTTTCTTGCAATAAAAATCGCTCTTTGATTATGAAATTTTTGAGAGATGACCGTAATCTTATCTTGTTGAAATATTTCATTACTTCTAATCACTGAATCCAATGTTCTTCTTCCTCCATAATCAGCAATTATTACTCCTTCATCTATACCGAGCTTTAATAAATAATTCCTCATGTATTTTGGCTCATTATATGAAATAGTTTTATTATCTCCTGAAACTAAAATATAATTAATTTTATTATTATCTATTAATTCTTTTGTTGCAATCATTCTGCTTGTAAAAAATAAACTTACATCTCCTTTTTTTGTAACAGGCGATGTGCCAAGGACTAAGCCTACTTTATTTTCTGGGATTTTTTCTACATCATTATATATAAACGGATTTGAATAATTAGAAATGTAAAAGAAAATTATAATAGATGCGACAAAAAAAAGAAATAATAGAAAAGCAGAATAAAATAATGTTCGCTTAAGCCATTTTTTATAAGCATCTTTTATATAATTGTAAAGTCCTTCCAAGGTCTTTTTCATTATCTTTATCATAACAATTTCTCAAACTTTTGTCATTTTGAGTTTTTGATATATAAATTTATCAAGATTTTTGTGCCGAAGGTGGGACTTGAACCCACAAGCCGTAAGGCATGCGATTTTGAGTCGCACGTGTATACCATTCCACCACTTCGGCAAGTGTTTACACATTTTAACACATATTTTTTATTAAATAAAATTAAAAAAAATATTTTTTTATGCTATAATTATTTCATAAAAAATCTTTTTATTTAAATATTTATGGCAGAATTACAAAATGCAGTCTTTTGGATAGAGACAGATAAAATTTTACCCAACCCATATCAACCTCGTAGAGAGTTTGATGAGAAAAACTTAAAAGATTTAGCTGAAAGTATTCGCCAATACGGGGTACTTCAGCCACTTGTAGTCACAAGGACAGAAGATCCTCATGACGATGGATCAATTTCTGTAGCTTATGAGCTTATTGCTGGAGAAAGACGCCTCCGCGCATCAAAGCTGGCTGGAGTAAAAGAAGTACCTTGTGTTGTACGTATTGGAGATGATAATCGAAGCAAATTGGAGCTTGCTATTATAGAAAATATTCAAAGAGAAGATTTAAATTCTGTAGATAGAGCAAAATCTTTTCAACAATTAGCTGATGAATTTAAACTTTCTTGGAGCGATATTGGAAAGAAAGTTGGGAAAAGTCGTGAGTATGTCTCAAATACTGTTCGTATTCTTATGCTACCTCAAGAAATTCTTGATGCATTGGTACAAGGAAAAATTTCTGAAGGACATACAAGGCCACTTCTCATGCTTATTGATAAACCAGCAGAGCAAGTGACTCTATTCAAAGAAATGTTAATGAGAAAGATGACTGTCCGAGAAGCAGAGAGCTTAGCAAGAAGAGTCGCTTATGAGAAGATTCGTAAAAAGAGCTTGATGGCTAATCCTGAAGTTGTAGATCTTGAGGAAAGACTTGCAGAAAGCTTGGGGACTAGAGTTCATATAGAGCCAAAAGAAAAAGGTGGAAAAATTACTATTGATTATTTTTCTTATGACGAGCTAGTGTCTTTATCTGCAATAATAAAAAATGCCGGATTAAATAAAAATCATGAAGGAATGTTTGATAGGATTAAAAAAGAAATGAATATTGATTCTTCTTCACCGCTTGCTGATGCTGTAATGATGGAAATGGCAAACAAAGAAACTCTAAACGAAATATCTACTAAAGAAGAAATTTTACCAACATTAGGA
Organism: Patescibacteria group bacterium; assembly: GCA_030837425.1. GTDB lineage: Bacteria > Patescibacteriota > Minisyncoccia > Phycocordibacterales > UBA5272 > UBA5272. The sequence goes on along the minus strand of JAUPLJ010000016.1, from coordinate 3,033 downwards.
TCTCAAAATATTTTTCCTGCTATAGAAAATAAAGAAGAGCACATGGGGGAATTGATGGTAGAAAATCATGAAGAAAAATTAGAAGATGATAGAAGTAAAGATGAAATAAAAGCAGATGAAGAAAGAGAAGACGATCTATACGATATCAGAAACTTTAGTTTATAAAAATAAAAAAGCGAATTGAATATTCAATTCGCTTTTTATTTTAAATAAAAAATTTATCTATTGTTCCACCATGCTCTTTTAGATAATTTTTAATATTTCTTTTTGCGACGGAAGTGAAAGCATAATCAATCCATTTACGACTTGGCTTTGCATCTTCTTTTGTAAATATTTCTACAATGTCATTATTTTTTAATTTTGTATTTAGTGATACAAGTTTTCCATTTACCATTGCTCCTGCTATATGATTTCCAACATCAGAATGCACAGAATACGCAAAATCGATAACGCCTGATCCAGGTGGGAGCTCTATAATATCTCCTTTTGGAGTATGAATAAACATTCTCTTATCTAAAAATTCTTTTTTAATATTTTTTAATAGATTTTTATTTTCCTGCATATCTTCTTGAGCTCTGATCAGGTCTTTTGTCCAAGAAATTTTTTCTTTCAAATCTTGCACTTTGTTTAATTTATGGCGCTCTTGCGCTTTTTTTGTATCTCCTGCTTCTTTATAAAAAAGATGAGAGGCGATACCATATTCAGCTTCTTCATGCATTTTTTGGGTACGAATCTGTACTTCAAATGTTCCTCCTTCTCCATCAAATACAGTTGTATGAAGAGATTGATATAGGTTTGGCTTTGGTACAGCTATATAATCTTTAAATCTACCTGGTACTGGCTTATAAAGGCCGTGAATCACTCCTAGAGCTTTATAACAAGTCCCAATATCCTCAACTATGATACGCATTGCTGCGATATCGTATATTTTTTGTATATCCCAATTAAGCTTTTTTAATTTCTCATACAGAGAATAAAGATGTTTTAATCTGTGATCTATTTTAATATATAAAATATCAAATATTTCTAATTCTTTTTTAACCCTTTCTAAAATACTTAAAAGATAATCTTCAGATGCAGATTTTGTTTCTTCAAACATATCTTTTACCTTTTTAAAATCTTCTGGATAAGCATAAGGAAAAGCTTTATCTTCGAGCTCACTTTTTAATTTTCCCATACCAATTCGGTCTGCAAGGCGAGCATGAATTTCTAAAGTCTCTATCGCAATTCTTTTTGCTTTTTCTGGTCTCAAATATTCAAGAGTAGAAACATTATGAAGTCTGTCACAAAGCTTAATAACTACGACACGGATATCTTCTGCCATAGCAATGAAAAATTTACGCATACTTTCCACATGTCTTTCTACACCTTTATATTTTATTGTGCCAAGCTTGGTTACTCCTTGAATTAAAAATAAAATATCTTCTCCAAATTCTTCACCTATTTTTTCTTTTGTGGCTTTTGTGTCTTCTAGAGTGTCATGAAGTAAGCCTGTAGCAATAGTGTCTGTATCCATATTTTGTCTTGCAATATTTTTTGCTGTTTGCACACAGTGGTTGAAATATGGCTCACCAGAATTTCGAAATTGTCCCTCATGATATTCTTTAGAGAAATTAAAAGCTTTTTCAAGTATTTTTTTCTCTTCTTCACTTAATATTCTACTTTTAGGTAAAGACGAAAATACATCTTCCAGAGTTGGAGTCAAAAAGCTTTTATTTATTTCTTCTTTTATTTCTGCCATTTTATAATTTTAACATTTAAATATCTTATTGACAATATGTAAATATTCTGATATATTTTTAATGGTTCTTTCATATTTTTTAACCCATAAATTTTTTAAGATGATTAAAGATCGGAATTCTGTAAACACAAGCGTCCCCACACAAGAAATTCAAGCTTTCGAAAAGTTTTTAAAAAAACGAAAATCTTTTGAAGACATCCCATTACAGGAAATAAAGAATATTTCTTGCATGGGGAATAAACGAGTAAATGTAACAAACTATAAACATGTGTTTGTTATTAAAAGAGGAAATGTTTTTACATATCTTGCTTGTATTAGAAAGAAAAATTCAGAAAGAAAGCTTGTAAAATGGTGTTGTAGTTTTTCAGACGTTTTAGTTGCTGCCAAAGCTGTCGATAAGAAATTATTGGAACACGGCTTTGCATCAGTTAATTTTAAATTTAAAGCAAAACTAAAAGATCAAAAGACAGAAATCATCGCTGCTTAATGGATCAAAAAATTTAAATCGCTACAATTAATTGTAGCGGTTTGTTTTTTATTTATCCATTTTGTGAGGATTATGATTTGGGCAATTTTTACTTGAGCATCTTTCTGGGATTGTTTTTGTACCTTCCATCATCAATTCTCCACAAAGCTTACAATAATTTCCTGTCGGCTTTGCTTTGATTGCAAGTTTACAATCTGGATAATTGCTACATGAGTAAAATATTCCAAATCTACCACGTCTTTCTTCGATATAGCCAGTCTCACATTTATTACATTTTACTCCTGTATTCTTTTTCTGTTTTTCTTCCTCACTCTGCTCTATGTGTTTACATTTTGGATAATTACTACAAGCAATAAACTTTCCATATTTTCCAGATCTTTCTACAAGTTTACCTTTTTCACATTTTGGGCAAATTCTTCCTGTATCTTTAGGGCCTTCCAAAATTTCCCCATCAATAGTCCGAGCTCCTGAGCAATCAGGAAATCTTCCACATGAGAAAAATTTTCCAGATTTTGAAAGCTTTATAATCATTTTAGATCCACAAAGAGGACATAAAATATCTTCTGGAGCTTCACCAAGATTATTTTGTTTTTCTATTTTATCTTTTTCTTTTACTTCTTTTTGGAATGGTTTGTAAAAGTCTGTGAGCAATTTTTTATAAGTGAGCTTTCCATTTGCAACATCATCAAGCTCATCTTCCATTTCTTTTGTAAAATCATCAGAAATATATTTTGCAAAATTGGTTTCTAGAAAATCAGAGACGACTTCCCCTGTATCTGTTGGATAAAGTGTCTTATTTGTCTTG
>JAUPLJ010000015.1 GCA_030837425.1 Patescibacteria group bacterium | reverse complement strand
AGATAGATAAAAAGGTAAAAAATATACTGTAAAAAATTAAAATAAATATTACGGAGGCAGCGGTGCCCGAGTAATATTGTGTTGTGAGAATGGTAAATATATTTCTTGATAAGAAATAAGAGCATAAGGTGGATGCCTTGGTTCAAGGAAGCGATGAAAGACGTGATCAGGCTGCGATAAGTTTCGGGGAGGTGCCTAATAACCTTCGATCCGGAAATTTCTGAATGAGGAAACTCTCCGAGAGTAATGTCTCGGAATCTGGGGAGCATATCTTCAGAGGCGAACGTGGGGAAGTAAAACATTTCAGTACCCACAGGAAAAGAAAACAAAGTTTATTCCGCAAGTAGCGGCGAGCGAAAACGGAGGAGCCCAAACCGTTTGTAGCAATACAAACGGGGTTGTAGCCTAAGAATGTAGAATTATCTAGAAGAGTTATAAAAGTTGATCATAGATTAAGCTATTGGAAAGTAGCGCCATAGTAGGTGATAGCCCTGTAATCGAAATTTTCAACTCTCTTTTATTCTTAGTGCTGAGTAATTCGAGACATGAATAGCTCGGATGAATCTGCCGGAACTAACCGGTAAGGCTAAATATTCCTTGAGACCGATAGTGAACTAGTACCGCGAGGGAAAGGTGAAAAGAACCCCGGTGAGGGGAGTGAAATAGAACTGAAACCTTATGTTTACAAAGAGTAGGAGAGGTGCTTGCACCTCGACTGCGTGCCTATTGAAGAATGAGCCAACGAGTTGTATTATCCAGCTGGCTAAGCAGCATAAAGTTGTGGAGCCAATAGCGAAAGCGAGTGTTAATAGCGCGAAAATTAAAGTTGAATAATACAGACCCGAAGCCGGATGAGCTACCCATGAGCAGGGTGAAGCAGATCGAAAGATGTGTGGAGGCCCGAACCAGTAAGTCGTGCGACTCTTTTGGATGACTTGTGGGTTGGAGTGAAAAGCTAATCGAATTCGGTAATAGCTGGTTCTCGTCGAAATATTTTTTGGAATAGCGTCAGGTGGTCCCTTTAGGGGTAGAGCACTGGAAGGTCTTGACTAGTAGAAATACGGCAATACCTATCAAACTCCGAATACTAAAGATTATCAGCCTGGCAGTCAGACTCCGGGGGCGAAGCTCCGGTGGTCAAAAGGGAAACAGCCCAGATCTAAAATTAAGGTCCCTAAGTATATGTTAAGTGTAAGCGAGGAGGTAGAGTTTCATTGACAATGAGGATGTTGGCTTAGAAGCAGCCATCATTGAAAGAAAGCGTAACAGCTCACCCATCGAGAGACTCCGCGCCACAGATGATCGGGACTCAAACATATCACCGAAGTTTAGGGATTGTATGATTTATTTTATACAATCGGTAGACGAGTGTTCTTATCTGCGTTGAAGCGGAAGGGGTGACCCACCGTGGAGCGTTAAGAAGTACGAATGTTGGCACAAGTAACCGCAATGGGGGTGAGATCCCCCCACGCCGAAAGAATAAGGTTTTCTTCGCAATGATTGTCAGCGAAGAGTTAGTCGGGCCTAAGCGAATGGCTATGCGCCGAACGCGATGGACAAAAGGTTAATATTCCTTTACCTCTTATAAATGTGATGGAATGACGCATTGTTGTAATTTACGCCACTTATCAGATTGTGGTCTTTGTAATGATTGGCTAGAGCATGTAAATCAGTTCTAGAATACCGAAAGTTATGAAGTGAAGCTTGTAGCAATACTGGCGAAAGTAGACGAGCACGGTGCCGAGAAAAGTTTCTACATCTTGTGAATACAAGACTTTGCTTCATGAATAGTGATTTTAGTTTACTAAGATTACTATTCATGAATTAAGCAATGCTATAAATTTATATGAGTCCGTACCGCAAACCGACACAGGTATTCAGGTCGAGTAGACCAAGGCGAACGAGTGATTTCTCCCAAAGGAACTAGGCAAAAAAGCAGCCGTAAGTTAGCAATAAGGCTTGCCTGTAGCAATACAGGCCGCAGCGAAAGTTTCTCTGGCAACTGTTTATCTAAAACACAGCTCCATGCGAACTCGTAAGAGTATGTATATGGGGTGACACCTGACCAATGCGGGAAGGTCAAATATTGGTGGTCACATTCTACTTTTGAAATTTATATGAATTAAATTTATTTAAATTATGTTTTTTTTGAAAGTAGAATGTGGCTGACTGATATAAGCCCCCGTCAATGTCGGCGATAACTATAATCGTCCTAAGGTTCTGATTGTATTCGATACAATCAGAAGGATTGGGACGTATTATGGCTAGAGTTTTAGAAATAGTTTTAAATTCATGCATCATTTACAAAGCTACCCGCACTTATAGAAATATATTATGCGTTTATGTACTCAATTAGAGACCAACGGTACACATCTTAACTCTTGCAAAAGAAAAGATGAAGATAGAGTCCAACTTTATAGGAACAGTTGAGCGAAGTTCCTTGTCTGGTAAGTTCAGACGTGCACGAATGGTGTAATGACTGGGGAACTGTCTCTGGGAGTAGCTCGGTGAAAATACAGTGGCGGTGAAGATGCCGCCTACCTGCAGTTAGACGAAAAGACCCCGTGAGCTTTACTCTAGCTTGGTATTGTGTTTGTTAATTCACTGCGTAGAATAGTGGTCAGAGGTTTGATGTTGTAGGTTTCGGCTTACATCTACTCGACAGTGAAATAGCCATCTTTGGATTGGCAAACACTAACCTCGGCGGAAAAAACGACGAGAGACAGTATCTGGTGGGGAGTTTTACTGGGGTGGTACCCTCCTAAAAAGTAACGGAGGGGTTTATTAAGGTCAGTTAGGCGCGAATGGAAACCGTGCCGATAGTGTAATGGCATAAACTGGCTTGACTGTGAGACGGGCATGTCGAGCAGATACGAAAGTAGGACATAGTGAACCGACAATTCGCATTAGATGCGATTGAAGATTAACGGATAGAAGCTACCACGGGGATAACAGGCTAGTTCCGCCTAAGAGTTCATATCGACGGCGGAGTTCGGCACCTTAACTTATGTTACAAGTTTTAAGAACAAACATACATCGGGGTGCCTAGGGCAGTAATGCACTATAAAAAATATTTAGCTATATGCTGGAACTCCTGGCCATAATAGTATCTTTGACTCAAACAGTAATCTGAAAAGATAAGCTGAGTAGTTTAAAAACAAAAGATATTCAGGACGATCAGCAGGGAAGACTTCTAAGTCTAGAAATAGATATGAAGAACCCTCAGAGACTACACGCTAAACTCCTAATTAATTTTAGGATGAAGATATAGTCCAACAACCATAGTAATATGGGAAGATACATGTTTCGTCACATGTACAATAGGAGATTTAAGATAGATCAGAACCAGACAGCGATGTCGGCTCATCTTATCCTGGGGGTGGAGAAGCTCCCAAGGGTATGGCTGTTCGCCATTTAAAAAGATACGCGAGCTGGGTTCAAACCGTCGTGAGACAGGTTGGTCTCCTATCTACTGCAGGCGTTTGGAATATTGAGGAGATTTGTCTCTAGTACGAGAGGACCGAGATGAACTGACCTCTGGTGTGTGGGCTCTATCGCTAGATGGACCGCCCAGTAGCCAAGTCGGGAACGGATAAGTTCTGAAAGCATCTAAGAACGAAGCCAACTCCAAGATAAGTATTCTATAAGGGTCGTAAGAGATGATTACGTTGATAGGATCTAGATGTACGCACAGCAATGTGTTCAGTCGAGGATTACTAATACCCGCACTTATCAAGAAATATGTTTATCATTTAAGAAAATATATTTTGTTTTTTACAATTTACTACTGAGTTCTAGGAGTTAGTTCTATTAGTTAAGTTTAAGCAATTAAAGTTAAGTTTTAGTTTTAATTTCTAGAACCCAGTAGTAAAAGTTTTTACCAAAATTTTGTTTACAATTTACTACTGAATTCTAGGAGTTAGTTCTATTAATTAAAATTAAGCAATTAAGATTAAATTTTAGTTATTAATTTCTAGAATTCAGTAGTAAATGTTATTATCAAAATAATGGTGGAGGATTGAGCCTATTAAATTCAAGGACTTGTTATGAAATAACATATTTCTAGATTAATACAATCCTCCGCCATAACCATTTTATCTATCTATTTAATATAAGGATTCTACAAACTCAAAAATAAAATTTTTTGAGTATTCTGTTCTCCCGATTCAGATGAAGGGTAACACACCATCTCATTTCGAACTGGATCGTGAAGACTTCACTCAGCGATGGTAGCTGAATAAGCAAGAGTAGTTATTCGGGAGAACAGAGTACTTAAATTTAAAGCAATTTGACTTTATGTGCTCTACTCAAAAACACCTTAATTTATTAAGGTGTTTTTGATTTTATTTTTTTGCTTTAATTTGAATTGTATGTTATATTTCTATTTGTAAACCAAAGAAGTAAGTGGGCTTAATATTTAGCCCTTAAAAGATAAAACTTACGGAGGTCGAACTAAAATGCACAAATAAAAAATTTGATGCACAGCGTTTACCTAAAATTCTCAAGCTTTGGTTTGAGAATTTTAGTTTATAAAAATAAAAATATTATGGCTTTAAATAAAAATCAAAAATCTGAATTAATAGAAAAATATTCTAATATTTTAGATAAAGCAAAGACTTTTGTTTATGTAAAATTTAAAGGTCTTTCAGTAAAAGATACTGAAAAATTAAGAAAAAATCTTTATGCAGAAGGAATTTCTTACAATGTAGTAAAGAAAACTCTTTGGAATAGAGCAGTCGATACAAAGAAAATTTCTGGCGATAAACCAGAAATTGGAGTAGAGATGGCAGTTATTGCAGGAAGTGATCTTTTAGCTCCGGCAAGAATAGCAAATGATTTTGCAAAAGAGCATAAAGGAATCTTTTCTATCATCGGAGGAATATTCGATGGAAATTTTAAAGATGAGAAATCAATGATGGATATCGCAACAATCCCTTCACGAGAAGTGTTGCTATCACAACTTGCATTCTTATTAAAATCTCCAATGCAAAGATTAGCTATTGGTATAAATGAAGTAGCAAAGAAAAAGTAATAACCCTCCCCAACCCCTCCCTAATATTAGGGAGGGGAAAATGCGGAACAAAGTGAAGCATTGAGGAGAGTTATAATTTACAAATTACAAACTTAAACTTAATAAAATTATGGAAAAACACGCAGACTTGTTAAATAAAATTGAATCAATGAGTGTTCTCGAGCTCAATGAATTAGTAAAAGCAATCGAAGAAAAATTTGGTGTATCAGCAGCAGCGGTAGCAGCAGCTCCAGCAGGAGGTGCAGCAGCAGAAGCAGAAGAGAAGACAGCATTCACAGTTCATCTTGAAAGCGCTGGAGAAGGAAAAATCGCTGTTATGAAGGTAGTTAAAGAATCTTTAGGACTTGGTCTTAAAGAAGCTAAGGACCTTGTAGACGGAGCTCCTATCGATCTTAAGAAAGACATGAAGAAAGAAGAAGCAGAAGCTTTAAAGAAAGCTCTTGAAGAAGCAGGCGCAAAGGTTTCATTAAAGTAATTTAATCAGACTTTTATAGAAAAAACACCCTCTAAGAAATTAGAGGGTGTTTTTCAAACACATTTTCAGTATTATTCAATGTTTTCTTTTAAATCTTAATATGTTAGTATTTTTATATACAAAACTTAACATTTGCATTAATATTTAAATATATGGATTCCCTTATAAAAATTTTTCAAGCTGAAAATGGTGAGGTAAGATTAAAGACTTTAAGATTTTTCTTAGCAAACAAATCAGGATCTTTTAAAATAGACAACGTAGAAGCCGGAACTAAAATTAGAAAAGATAAATTAAGAAAAGAATTATCATTCCTTTCCTCATTTAAATTTTTAATTCGCACAGCGTCTTCAAAAGGTGGGCCTAATTATCGACTCAATCAAGATTTTGAGCATAATAAAGCTTTGTATTCTTTAGTTTTTGATTTTGAAAAAATAAATAAAAAAATTATTTTAGATAAACTTAAAAAAATAGGAAGAATAAAGCTGTTTTACTTCACAGGTCTATTTTTAAATGAGGCTGACGCAGAAGTAGATATTTTAATAGTCGCTGACAATATAAAGACAAAAGAAATGAACAAAGCTTTATCAGAGTTAAATTCTTCTTTTGCTTCAAAAATAAGAGTTTTAATAATGGATGTAGAAGAATATAAATATAGATACAAGATGTTTGATAGATTTTTACGTTTGATATTAGATGGAAATAAGATAGTCGTGATAGATAAATTTGCAAGTGAGATTTAAGATCCTCCTCTAGACATTTTTAAAATTTGTGGATAAAAATTATTCATAGTATTTTTGTAGTGTTATAATTTATATAGATAAAGTAAAATCTTTATTTTATTAGAATAAATTTAAAATTACAAAATTATGTTGGGACAATATATAGATATTTTAGGAAAAGAGTTGATCGACGTTTCTATTAAAGTCGTATCTTTTCTTCCTAATTTTATAATCGGTATAATAATCTTATTAGTTGGCTGGTTGTTTGGTCTAATTTTAGGCAGAGCTACCACTCATGTTTTTGATATTTTCAAAGTAGATTCATTTTTTGGAAAATTGGGATTTAATCATCTTTCTAAAAAGAGTGGCCACAATCTTTCAATAGGCCTTCTTTTTGGAGAATTGGTTAAATGGTCAGTAATAGTTGCATTTTCACTTGCAGCAGCAAATATTTTTGGCCTTTTCTATATTTCTTCATTTTTAGTAAGTATATTAGATTATCTTCCTTCTGTATTCATAGCTGGATTCATATTAATTATTGCAAATATATTTGCCGATTTAGCAGAGAAAGCTATTGATGGCTCAGTAAGAGCAGCAGGATTACGAACTTCATTTGCTGGCACACTTGCAAGATATGCAATAATTCTTACAGGAGTACTCGCAGCACTTAATCAACTAGGCATTGTTGCAATGTTTGCAAATACTTTATTTATAGGTATTGTTGCAGCTTTAGCCTTAGCTTTTGGACTAGCCTTTGGTCTTGGAGGAAAAGATGCTGCATCAAGAGCTATTGAAAAAGTAGAAAGAGATTTTACAAAAAAGTAAAAATTAAATCTTATTCTAATAAAATAAAATCTAAAAAATATATAAAACAAATACCGCTTTGGCGGTATTTGTTTTATATGATAAAATATTCTCATGAATTCTTCTTGGAGACAAAGTAGAAAAATGGCTTTTATTATAGTAATAATATTGATTATTTTTGCAATTTTAGCTTACAAAGTTTATCCTTATTTCAATAAGCCTGCTACCTGTTTTGATAATAAACAAAATGGAGACGAGGGAGGGGTTGATTGTAGTGGCTCTTGTAAATTGATTTGCCTTACAGATGTGATACCTCTCAATGTAAAATCTGCCAAAGCTATCCCTACAGATGTCGGCCTTTACGATTTAGCAGCTTTAGTGGAAAATAGAAATAAAGACAAAAATACTAATGATGGAAGTATAGATTACACTTTTTTTGTTTATGATAAATCTGGATCCGTTATAAAAACTATTTCTGGGTCTACAACTATTCCAATCGGTCAAACATTTCCTATTATTGTTCAAAATGTTCCGATTAGTTTATCAGCAGGTAATAATATTTCAAATGTTGTATTAAATATTTTAAATAACAAATCTTGGCAAGCGCAAGATTCAAGATATTCAAACACTTTCTTTAAAGTTGAAAATATAGATTTTAAACGTAATTTAAATGATATTTCCCAACTTAAAGTAAGCCTTAAAAATCTCACTAAAGCTTATTTTAGAAATGTAGCGGTAAATGTATTGATATTTGACTCAAATCGTAATCTTATCGCGACAAATGAGACTGTTTTGAGAGAAATTTTTTCTAGCGAAACAAAAGACGTCGTATTTACTTGGAGAAACCCTCTTCCTGTAACAGACCCAAAGATAGAAGTATACCCAGTAGTCACTCCTTACACCTATATAAAATAAATCATGAGCTTTGTAGAAAAATTCCAATTAAATCTAATAAACTTTTTTAAAAAAGGAGATTGGATTATTTTCTTTTGCTTTTTTACTCTGATGATTTTTGGATTAGTCACAATGTCTACATATGATGCTGGAAATTCTATTTTTTGGAGGCAGCTTTTACTTATAGGAATTTCTGTATTTTTATTTTTTGTATTTTCTTTTATAGATATGAGATTTTTAAAGAATTCATATTTAGTTGTAGCTTTGTACACATTTCTTGTAATCGTTCTCGGTTTAATTTTTGTTTTTGGATATATTTCAAAAGGGGGAGCTAGATGGTTTAATTTTGGATCTTTTTTTATAGGTCCTTCAGAGCCAATGAAATTAGTTTTAATTATTCTTCTTGCAAAATTTTTTTCAAAAAGGCACGTAGCAATAGCAAACGTTAAAAATATTATTATATCTTTAATATATTTAGCAATTCCTGTGATGTTGGTAGTGCTTCAGCCAGATCTTAGTACTGCTATTATTTTATGTATGATTTGGTTTGGCATGGTGCTCGTTTCTGGATTATCAAAAAAACATATTATTATTTTTTTTGTAGCTGGTTTAATTTTAGCAATATTAGGATGGAATTTTTTTCTACATAGTTATCAGAAAAAAAGGATTTTAACTTTTATTAAACCAGCCCAAGATCTTCGTGGATCTGGTTGGAATGCCTATCAATCTATAATAGCCGTCGGCTCTGGAGGAGTTTTTGGAAAAGGTATTGGCTATGGCACTCAATCAAGGCTTGGCTTTCTCCCAGAACACGAGACAGATTTTATTTTTGCATCATTTTTAGAGGAGTGGGGGATGTTTGGAGGATTATTAGTTTTTCTTTTATTTTCTATTTTGATTTTTAATTTGTCGCAAAAGAGTATGAAGGCAAATTCAAATTTTGAAGCTCTATTTATTATGGGAGTCTCTATTTGGTTTATAGTCCAAGCCTCGATGAATATTGGAATGAATATAGGTGTTGTACCTGTGACAGGAGTCCCTTTGCCATTTATGAGCCACGGCGGATCTCATTTGCTTTTCGAGAGTATTGCTCTTGGCATGTGTGTTGGCATGAGTCGATATGGAAGAGTGGCACATCTCTCAAAGCTAAAAAATGAGTTTCTAGGATTAGAATAAGTATGATAAAATGATCTTAATTTATGGAAGCTTTAATTAAGAAATATAATGAGAAATCAAAGGGTTTTTTAAAAGAAAAATTCACTCGTGATGGTGCAGGTTGGCTGCTTTTACAGCAGCTTATTATCGCTCCAATGTCCTTGCTTACAACAGTCTTGCTCGCACATATTCTTTCAATAGAAAGCTACGGATATTATAAATATATTTTATCGATGTACGGTATTATTTCTATTTTTAGTTTTGTCGGAATATATAATATTACGATGATGAATATCCAGAGAGGTCAGGATAATTTTTTTAAGCTAGGTTTTAAGTATAAAAAGATATTAAGATGGATTCCAACGATAATTTCATTAGGAGTGGCATCATATTATTTTTATATGGGTAATAATTTCCTGGCAGTATTTTTTTTAATAAATATTTTTTCATACTTAATAGTAGAAACTTATGATTTTTATCTAGTAGCACTGCAAGGTAGAGGAGATTTTAAATCAAATGCTATTTTAGGCATATCATATTATTTTGTATCTTTTTTTCCTCCAATAATTACTGCTTATTTTACTCAAAATCTATATTTGATATTTATTACAATGTATCTCTGTCAAGGATTATTTAGAATATTTGCTTTTCAATACGTAAAAAATAAACTTCTCTCTAATAGTAATAAGGAAGACTATAAAGATATAAGTCAAGGCAAGATTAAAGAATGGAAAAAAGAGAGCCTCTCATCATCTTTTAATAATGGTTTAAATATTGTCGGAGCGAATGTAAGCGGAGTAGTTGTATTTAATAGATTAGGAGCCGCAGACAACGCGGTTTACTCCCTTGCTTTAGCCCTCGTTGATTTTGTTAGTGGAATTATAATTAGTACTTTCTCAAAATCTCTTTTAATTTTATCTCGTATGACCAGGGACAAACTAGGAGATAACAAAAAGATAGATTATATAAAATCTTTATTTAAAAAATATTTTGTATTGTCTTTATTAGCGACCGTATGTAGCATAATAGCTCTACCTTGGATATATAAATTTTTATTCGCAAAGTATTTATTCTCTTATAAGTATGCAGTCGTATACTCTATCTCTCTTTTAGCTTTAACTTTTTATCCGTCTACTCAGTTTTTTATGGAGAAAAGAAATTTTAAAGTTATAAATACTGTACAAATAATATCCCTGTTATTAAATTTTATATCTGTATTTTTTGCTGCAATGTATTTTGGAGTGTGGGGGGCAATTTTAATTACAATTATTATAAAGATTTTGACTAATTTGATTTATACATTATTAATGTATAATAAAGTAATATGATAAATTCTTCAGAGATAACAGTGGTCATAAAAGGCTTAATTATTGGTAAAAAAACTGATAAATATTCTGATAGATATACTTATCGCAATATAGAAAGTATAAGAAAATTTCTTCCAGATTCAAAAATAATTTTATCTACTTGGGTTGGAAGCGATGTTTCAGGTTTAGAACCAGATGAAATTATTTTTAATGAAGATCCGGGAAAGTTAGAGATGTGGTCGTTAGATCAAAAGGTTGTCTGTCATATATCAACAAATAATCAAATCATCAATTCAAGTAAAGGTTTAGAAAAAGTGACCACTA
>JAUPLJ010000049.1 GCA_030837425.1 Patescibacteria group bacterium | reverse complement strand
ATAAAGAGAGATTAAAATTGGAGTAAGAGAAGTAAAAGCTTTAGAAGATGGAGATGTGGAAAAATTACTCTCAATAGTGATATTAACATCTTGCATTATCCTATTTAAAGCATCTAATTCATCCTCATTTAAGGTCTTCATAATACAAATATTATATCACAGGAAAAAATAGGTATTTATAGTTTTAATAGATTATATCTTTCTAATAACTGCTCTTCGCCTTCAACTTTTGCAAAATATGAGCCGACAACTAGAGAGCTCGCTCCAGCATTTTCAAATAATTTATATGTCACTTCATTTACAGCTCCATCCACATTGATTTCTAATTCTTCATTTGGAAATAGATCTCTCACTGTTTGGATTATACTCACACTGTCTTTCGAGAAAGGCTCGCCTTGGCGCCCTATATTTTCAATACCTATAACTTGTAAATAAAGCTTACTTTTAGTGAATTTAGACTTATTACCTCCTACGAAAGACAGGATAGACTCTTCCTTCTCTTTCATAAAAGAAAGCTTTGCACATAATCCTAGATTTATTTCTGTTTCAGCGCTTTCTTCTGTAATTTTTAAAAGGTCTTCGTTTTCTCCAGTTAAAATATTATCTATATGGACGACTATGTATTTGACGCCAGCATATTTACAAATATCAAAATATTTTCTTATATCTTTACACATCAGATGAACTTCAAGATTAAAATCTTTTTCTAAAGCTACAAGCTCTTTTAGATTATCCAAATTTTCTGGAAGCCAGTTTTTATTAGAAACAAATTCTCCATCACAAAAATCTATCTGTATCAACTTGAAATCCAGAGAATATTTTTGTTTTAAAGAAGAATAAAAATTTATTTTATTTTTAATTACGTCTAATTCGTTTTCTAATATTGCTGGTATTATTTTCATAAATTATTTTAATTATCATTTCCCACATTTCGCATTTCTTGAAACATCTTTAACTCATCTAATTCTTCTTTTTTTATTTTTGTATTTATTTCCACTTCAAGCTCTTCTATCTCTTCCACTCTTCTTTCATGTCTTGAGATTTTGTTGTCTGCATCCTTATCTTCAAATTTGGTAAGTATAAAAGTCTTTACTGCTTGCTTGGCAAAATCATCACTGACAAATCTTGCACCAATGGAAAGTATATTTGCATTATTATGCTCACGGAGTAATTTTACTAATTCAATATTTTCTCCGTTTATAATCCCAGCTCTTACTCCTTTATATTTATCTGCCACTATTGCTTCTCCTTCACCAGATCCACCAAACACAATAGCCATATTATTTTTTATTCCAGTATAAACGTCAGATGATAATGCCCCCGCGCAAACTGAAATGAAATTTGGATAATCGTCCGCCTCTTCATATTTGTATGCACCGAAATCTATTATTTCAATATTTGAAATAACTTGGCCTGATCTTTCAAGCTCACTCTTCAATTCATCTTTTTCTAATTCAAGAAAAAGCTTAATTGATTCCTTAAGTTCAAAGCCTGCGTGATCTGTAGCTAAATATATTTTCATAATTGTTAATAATTTATAGGTTTATTATACTATATAACCCTTCCCACTTTTACCACATGCTCTACCAAAGTGTTTGTATAACCAATTTCATTATCATACCAAGCGAGAACTTTTACTAAATTTCCATCAACAACTTTTGTCATTTTAAGATCCGCTATACTCGCATATTTTAATCCTAAAATATCTGTACTTACTAATTCTTCTCTACTCGCAGCAAAAATATTTTTCCATTTATCATTGTGAGATGCATTTTCTAAAATCCTATTTACTTCTTCTACTGTAGTATTTCTTTTTGAAATAAATGTAATGTCTGCGATACTTCCAGCGACAGATGGCACACGAATTGAGATCCCATCAAAGAGTCCTTCCATTTTTGTAAAAGCTTTTGTCACAGCTATCGCAGCACCTGTTGTACTTGGGACAATATTTTGTGCTCCAGCCCTTCCTTCTCGCCAATCTTTTTTATTTGGTCCGTCTACAATTGATTGAGATGCAGTGTATGAGTGGACTGTGTTTAAAATTGCTTTCTCTATTCCAATTGCTTCATCAAGAATTGCAATGATTGGAGAAGATGCATTTGTAGTACAAGATGCATTACTTGTCACTTTGCAATCTCTCAATTTTTCTTCATTGATGCTCATTAAGACTGTCTCAGATTTATGCATTGCATTTTTATCATCTTTACTTGGGGCAGAGATCACGACTCTCTTTGCTCCTGCATCAAGATGAAATTCTGATTTGTCATAGCTAATGAATAACCCAGTACATTCGACAACGATATCCACTCCTAGCTTTTCCCAAATTTTTTCTTCTACAAATTTATTTGTATCTTTTTCACTTATGAATTTAATTTCTTTTCTTTCTCCTGATAAAAGGCTAACTACGAGATACTTCTCTTCTTCAGAAACAATTTTACTTTCAATATTTTTAAATACTTTTTGTCTATAAACTGAGTCGTGTTTTAAAAGATAAATCATGTTTTCAATATCTCCAAGATCATTTATCGCTACAATATCTACTTCTTTCATTACTTCAGGATTGGTAATAGCCAACTTTAAAAAAGCTCTGCCAATTCTTCCAAAACCATTTATAGCAACTTTTTTCATAAAGATATTTAAAGATTAATTATATTTATATTTTATCATGAAAAAGTAAGTAGAAAATTATAATTTGACAAAATATAATTAATGTTATAGTATTTAATTAGTAAAAATACATTCAAAAATATTCATAAACCATTAAAAAATATAAAACATAGAAAACAAAAATTCTAACTCGAGAATCTCTCTTTATGCTTTTATTGTCTTAGTAATCACAGTATTTATTGGTTATTATAAAATAAAAGAAGAGTTTTATGCTCTGATAGACTTTAAAGAGGAAAAATTCACACTCTCTGATTTATCACTTTTCTTCTCACCAATCATTATTTATCTAATACTAACTATAATTACAACTTGTATTGTGATAATAATAAAAAATGATTGGATAAAAGAAACAATTTCTAAAGAGAAAGATTGTGATGGCTTCTTACAAGTTTATCTCTTCACTACCTTTCTTATAATAATAGGAGAAGTAGTATTTGGTATTCTTATTGCTCTTTTCTTAAAAAGATCAATAATTACTGGATTTGAAGTAGGGGCAATAATTGGTTTCCTTATAGGAATCTCATGTTTTGGTTTTTT
This sequence comes from Patescibacteria group bacterium, assembly GCA_030837425.1. Lineage (GTDB taxonomy): Bacteria > Patescibacteriota > Minisyncoccia > Phycocordibacterales > UBA5272 > UBA5272. The sequence continues at coordinate 1,184 of JAUPLJ010000049.1, read as the reverse complement.
TATGAAGGATTCAAAAATGAATTCAAAAAAGAAGAAATAAAAGAAACCTAAAAAATAAAGAAGGATTTTTAAAAAACCGGTTCATCATAAGATGAATCGGTTGTTTTTTATTTTTTAAATTAATTTACTAAATCTCCTAAATAGAATTTTGGAAGAACTGCTTTAGCTTTTGGATCCATACCGTGCTTTCCATCAAAAGCTTCCGTGCCATCTTTTCCACAAATTGATAATATAGCTTTATCTCCTCCCGGATGTTTACCTATCCAACTTGTAAGATCATAAACTTTACCTTCTATAACTGTCCAACAGCTGTCGCTTGAAGAACGGCTTCCAATTTCTGTAATAGTGTAATTTTTTATAGCTAATGTGATGTCTGAATTTGTAGTAGACGCTGTATTTGTAGTTGATAAATCATTTTGTTCTACATTATTATAACTGGTACTATCTGTTTTTGATTTAAAAAAATAATACCCCCCTCCTAAAACTATTAATACTAATAAAATCCAAATTATTTTTTTCATATATTTATGAATACAATTTTATCATAAAAATATTACAAAATATTTTTAATTTATTTAAACTTCACAAATTTTAAATTATCTTCAAAATCTTTACTATTGTCTTCATGGATAGAAACTTTCTTTCTTGGGTTCAAAATATTATTTGGGTCAAAAATATTTTTCACTTTTCTAAATAGACTCAACATTTCTTTATCAAATATTTCTCCTAAAAATGGAGTCCTGATTAGTCCATCATTATGCTCGGCGGTAATAGATCCATGATATTTTTTTACGAGCTCGTAGACTTCGTAACTACAATCTTTTATTATTTTTAGATTTTTATCTTTCGTCTCTGGATCATCAAAATTCATAAGAGGTATAATATGTAGATTCCCGTCCCCAACGTGGCCTGCAACTGTGTAAAGTAAATCATATTTATCAAGAATTGGGATTAATTCTTCTAAAAATTCTTCGAGTTTGTCTCCCGGGACTATTATGTCATCAATGTATGGCGAGGTGTGAAGCCCTTTTACTTTTTCACGAAGAAGATTAAAGCTCTCTCTTCTCATTGTCCAATATTTTTCTTCTTCATAATCATGCTTTACTATTTCTGTCTTTACACCTCTTTTAAAATTATTTTTAATTTCTTTATCACATTTTTCTACTCTACTCAAAATATCTTCT
>JAUPLJ010000048.1 GCA_030837425.1 Patescibacteria group bacterium | reverse complement strand
TAATATTTTTTACAATGATGTTATCTTTTGTAATTGAATATTTGTTAGATGAAAATATTTTCCAATTTCTAAAACCTTTATCACCAAGGCCCACATTTCACATTTTTAGTCTAAGCTTCTTAATTCTATTTATCGCCTCATATTTGGTTTTTTTGGTATCGAGTATAAAAGCAAAAGCTCCTTTTTTAGAATACTGTATATTTTATAGTTCCATAATAGCTATACCTATATCAGTTTTTCTTTCTTTTTTTGTAACATTATTTTGGACAATAAGAGTTAATGCTTCAAATTGGGATGATCGATATTATATTCTTATTTCTAGTATGATATTTTTAATTGCTTTTGAATTTGGTAAAGTGTTTGAGAAAGATAAAGAAGAAGATCAATTAGAAGAGGAAGATAAGAGTTCCGTAGTAGATACAGAGAATACTCCTAAAAACTTGGATTATTAATTAGTAAAAATCTTTTACATAAATCCCACGCAAAAGTACGTGGGATTTTTTATTTTTATCATTTTTATTTTACTCAAAAATTTGTTAAAGTATCTATACTAATAATAAGTATGAATAATATTTTCGAGAAAGTTTACACAGAAAAAGATTTGAATAACTTAAAGCGCCTTGTGACAAAAGACGCTTCTTTGTACAAAGAGATTCTAGAAATAAGAGGGGAGATAGCAAAGAAACAAAAATTCCTAGGTGTAAAGACTTTAGTTGGCAAAATTTTAAATATAGAAAAGAAAGCCCACGAAAGAGGCAAAACAAAAACTCCGACCAACAGCGAGATCTTGGTATTGTTTCAAAACAGACTAAAAGAAGGCAAAGAGATCTTGAGTGATGAAAGAAAAAGAGAAGTGGAGCAAATATTAAAGAGGTTAAAAGTCAGAAGTAGCTCTGGAGTGACAGTAGTCTCTCTCCTCACAAAGCCATATCCTTGTCCTGGGCGATGTATTTATTGTCCAACAGAAGCCAGAATGCCAAAAAGCTATTTATCAAAAGAGCCGGCTGCAGCGAGAGCTCTTGCAAACAATTTTGACCCATATCTTCAATTCACTTCCAGATTAAAAGCTTTAGAAATGAATGGACATCCAATTAATAAATTGGAAGTAATTGTAATCGGGGGGACTTTTGATTATTACCAAAAAGATTATCAAGAATATTTTATAAAAGAAATTTTCCGTTCAGCGAATAACTATAAACCAAGTTCTAATAATTCCGATGAAATATCTTTTTCGAATCAGGCCCCGCTTCGCGAAGGATTCTCAAAAGATACTTCATCTCCAAAAACTCTTTTAGAACTTCAAAAAGAAAACGAGACAGCGAATTGTAGAATCATTGGTCTATCAACAGAGACTCGTCCAGACTATATTAATTTTGAAACATTAAATTGGCTTCGCTATCTTGGTGTGACGAAAATTGAAATCGGAGTTCAACATCTTGATCAGCATGTGCTTGATTTCAACGCCAGAGAAATGACTCGCCAAAGTATCGCAGATGCGACAGAGATGATGCGCGCCGTCGGGCTTAAATTTGTTTATCACATGATGCCAAATCTTCCAGAATCAAATGAAGAAATGGACGTACAAATGTTTAAAGATTTATACAACTCAAAAGATTTTCATCCAGACATGTTAAAGATTTATCCATGTGTGATTTTAAAGACAAGCTTACTTTATAAAATGTTTACAAAAAGAGAATATAAAGACAGAGATACAAAAGAAATAAAAGAATTTACTTACAAGCCATACAATGATGAGACTTTGATAAAAGTTTTAGCTGACGCAGAAAAAGAAATTAAAAATTACACAAGAGTGATCCGCATGATTCGCGATATTCCAGCGACATACATTCTCGCTTCTTCAAAAAAATCAAACATGCGTGAGCTTGTAGACATTTATCAAAAGAAGAGAGGCCTTGTTCAGCAAGATATCAGATCAAGAGAGATTAGAGAAATAGAAGTGGAAGATAAAGATTTTAATTTGAGAGTCACAGAATATGAGACAAGGCACGGTAAAGAATTTTTCTTAGAATATATAAATGCGCAGGATAATGATAAGCTCGCAGGCTTTGCTAGGCTTCGTCTTCAAGATGATTTTTTTGACGAAGAATTAAAAAAGCAGGAAAATCTGAAAGTGCTTGCTGACAAGGTTGCTTTTATAAGAGAGCTACATGTGTATGGAGTTGTAAAAAAGTTTGGAGAGAAAGGGGATCAATCTCAACATGTCGGCTTTGGAAAAAGATTGATGGCGGAAGCTGAAAAAATTGCAAAAGAAAATGGCTATAAAAAAATGGCTGTGATTTCTGGAGTTGGAGTGCGTGAATATTATAAAAAGCTTGGTTATCATTTAGAGGGGACATATATGGTAAAAAGTTTATAAAATAAAGAACCATACATCAGTATGGTTCTTTTTTAAACGTAGTTTAAATTACTCTCTTCTTAAAAATACTTTAAAAGCAAAATACTCTTCTTCTTCATAGAAATATCTTTTTGTTATTTTTTGACATTCCCATTTTTCTTTTTTCAATTCTTCTATGGCGGTTTCTCTTACTTCTTTGTTTTTCGCAAAACAAAAAAGTTCTCCTTCCGAATCTTTCATTGATGAAGTATTTATTTTCTTAAAAATATTATAAAAAGTTATTCCCAGGTCTAATTTTATTAAAATATTCTGGACTGTTTTTCTATTTTCTTTTATGTCTTCCATAAATTGTTGTTATTGTTTGGTGATTTTAAAGATCAAAAATTAATCCCTAAAATCACTAAACAATAAAACTAAAAATCTAAATTATTTTAAAGAACATTTTTTATTATATACAATATAGCATAATATACATTATTTGTCAAGCGTTTTTAATATCTTAAAAAACCCAATAAATTTTAAAAAAAGCTCCGATCTGGAGCTTTTTATTTAATTTAATTTTAAAGAATTACTTTAATACGTGTTGTTTTGATATCAAGTTCATTATGTGATTTATACTTATATGCTTCTAATGGTTTATTAGCTACATGCTCCGTAACATCTTTATCAGTAACAACCCAATATTTTTTATTTAAATCTTTTTTATTGATAAGATCAACAACGATATTTTGAAAATCTACCAGGGCACTAATAAAATTAAAAGCATCCTTTTTTTTATCAACTTTTTTTTCAAAAAAAGTGTAAACGCTAGAATTATAAAAAGATGGTATTTTTATTTCTTCTTGCTCTTCTTGAAGTTTTTCTAAGCTAATAAATTCTTTAGCGGCATTTAAATACATGTCGTAAGATTTTTTATTATCAAGCTCATTCTCACAAAAGAAATTAAAAATATTATTTAAAATGGGTGGTATTTTATTCATTTTTATTAATTTAAAGTTTTAAAATATTTGTTTAGTGATTTTAAAGATCAAAATATTAATCCCTAAAATCACTAAACAATAAAACTAAAAATCTAAATTATTTTAAAGAACTTTTTTATTATATATAATATAGCAACAATATATATTATATGTCAATCATATTTAATATCTCAAAAAACCCAATAAATTCTAGAAAAAGCAAGTGTTTGCATAATTTTTATTGTGCTATAATTTGTAGATTATAAAATAAGTTTAAAAAGAATAGATTATGAACACAAATAAATTTTTGAAATGGGTTATTTATATAGCTTTAGCTATTGTCCCATTTCTAGCGTTTTATGTTTCTGGATTTGGCGTTGGTGCTTCTTGGAACTCAATGCTCTTCCCTTATATTACTGGTAAAAATTTCGCATTTAGAATTGTAATTGAGATTGCGGCAGCAGCCTGGCTACTTCTAATGATCCTTAATAAAGAATACAGGCCAAAGAAGTCTTTTATTCTATACGCTTACTCAGCATTCGTATTTGTACTATTACTCGCAGATATTTTTTCAGTAAACCCTGTCCGCTCATTCTTTTCTAATTTCGAAAGAATGGAAGGATTTATTTCTCACGCTCACATTTTCTTGTATTTCATCTTACTTATTTCTATCTTTAAGACAGAAAAAGCATGGGGAAAATATAAAGAGGTATTCTTTTTATCAAATATTCCTGTTCTATTTTTAGCATTTATGCAACTTTTAGGATTAGAATCTTTTGCGCCAATGAAGCTTTTACCTTCTTTGCGTGACACGATACATAAATATTTTTACCCTACTCAAGGTGGAAATCAGCTAGATTCATCACTCGGCAACTCTACTTATTTAGCCATTTATACAGTATTCTTTATATTTTTATTCTTTATAAGTTTTCTTGAGAGTAAATGGAATAAGGATAAAAACGCTTGGATTTATCTTTTGATGACTATTCTAAACCTTATTGTTCTCTTTTACACACAGACTCGTGGAGCTCAAGTAGGATTTATAGTCGGAGTGCTTGTCACAGCAATTATCTTATATTTCGGAGGAAAGAAATTTGAAGATCTTAAAATAATTCGTAAAGTTTCTTTAGGAATCGTTGCTGTTATATTAGTTGGGTTCATTGGTCTTA
>JAUPLJ010000047.1 GCA_030837425.1 Patescibacteria group bacterium | reverse complement strand
AAGATTTTTATTATGAAAAAAATAAGAAAAATTATATTGTTCCTCCAAACATAAGAAATTTTTACGAAGTAGAAAAACCAGACGATGATGATTTATAAAAATAATTTATTTGATCTCTATTTTCACAAGTACGCTACCAGAAACATTTTGATTATTCGATTTAATTATTAAATAAGCTTTACCTGTATAGTTTGAAAAATTTAAATTCTTATTGTATTGTCCATAAAAATTAGAAAATGATTCAGTGTTAAAATCATGATTGGATGTCATCGGTATAGAAAATAGAAAAACTCCGTTTGTATCATATATATCAGCATTAAAATAATAAGTATCTAGAAATCCTGTATATATAGCTCCACTTATCATAGCTCCATTTGGAAGATAATTAAAATTATTTTCATTTACTGAAAGCGCATTTATCTTCATTCCTCTAATTGGTGATTTTGAGGTGTTTGGAGAAACAAAAGTCATGCCTTCTAAAGCATTTTGAGGGCCTTGTTGATCACTACCCCAGACTTCTGCACTGCCCCCACCCCAGACGACTGTGCTTGAAGCATTCCAAAAACCAGGCTTAGAAACTGTAGAAGAGGCTATCTCTTTTGAAGTGGTGGCGCTAGATTTAAAAAACATATTATATATTTTGTATCCGAAAGAATCATTTTTTTGGATAGTCGAGGTCGCTTCTTGATTTAAATTATTCTTGTTTGTCCTTAAAAAATTAAATAAAGTAGGATCAATAAAATTTAAAATAAAATATACAATCCATACAATAACTACTACCAAAATTATCATCACACCTTTCTTAAAAAATTTTACAAAAAAGTCTTTCATATTATTTTAATTATTTTTATAAGGGTTAATAGTGTTCACTGTATTATCATTTGGAGGAGCGACTGGGCTTTTTAGTCCATTACAAGTCTCTGGAGACCAAAGGCCCATATACTTTTGTCTTGCAAAACTTTCCATATATTTAAATTCTTCTTGATATTTGTACGGAGTATTGTAAGTATACTCATAAGCATAGCCATCTTTTATTTCTTCCTTATTTACAAATAAAATATTATCCTTTTGAAATCCTGAATCTTTTATATAAATATAAGCAAGCACTCTTCCATATTTATCCAAAAAACCTTGTGAATCATCTAATTCTACTGCTGCGATTTTTCCATCCGCTAAATTTTTTAGATAATTGCTTGCTTCTTTACCAAAACACTCCCCAGGCCTTCTTGGATCGACTGTCTCTGGAGTATTAATTCCAAGAAGGCGGACACGGACTATTTTATCAATATTAAAAACCTTTTCTCCATCAAGTCTTTCTATGTCTATAGTGTCTCCATCGACAACGCCTACAACCTTATAATCAAAACGTAAATTATCTATAAAAACCTGTTTATCTTTTTGAGATTCTGAAAGTGGAAAGAGTTGCGACCAAAAAGGAGAAACTGCGCCACTTATAAAATATAAAATTGCGATAATAATAGCGAGAATTGCCATTCTGCCAAAATTTTTTGCTGGTGGTTTAAAATTGGCAATATCAGAAATAAAAGACATATATTAAATATTATACAAAATAATCCCAGAACAAACAAATATCTAATGGTTATTCTTGACTAATATCTATTATTAAACATAGAGTAAATAGCTGATACACCTATTATAGAATAAATAATAGCAGGTAAAAGCGGATGAAAGGCCTTAAAAAGATCTATTACATCTAAATTTTTATTTAATTTTAATAAATTCCCAACTCCAATAATCCCTAAATTTAATCCCCCTATTATAAGAAAAACTCTTGCGACGCTCCTCATATTTTTAACGTTTATTATTTAAATAATCTTCTAATTTATTTATCTCATCCTCGACTATCTGATCCCAACTTCTACCTGTATCATCTTCTTCTAAAGCTTTTAATTTTGCTTTAAAATTTATATATAAAGGATAGATTAATTCTGGATCATCTTCAAGCATTGCTATAAAATTTTCTTTATCCTCTTCTGGAAGATATTGAAGACCATCAAAAAAAGCCTTTGTTTCATCAAAAGATAGATTTGATTTATGTAAAATATTTTTGACTTTAATATTTAAGTCTTTATCTTCCTCAGGATCCATAAAATTTGAATAGCCTTATTGAGACTACATATATATATACTAGCACGCATAAAAAATATACCTAAATTTTATCCACAATGAATATTAGTATTGTTAAGCTAGATTTGCTTTAAATAATTCAGCTGCTCTTGATCCTATATCAAAAGTCTTTTGTAGATTAGAAGGAGTAAAGGTTTCTTTTATATTTATATTTGAAATATCAATCAGTGTCTTTTTATTTTCAAGGGATGGCGAACTAGCTTTTGGACTACTATTAAATGAGAATTTTTCTACTGACATATTTCTTGTAATTTTTTAATTTAAAATTTAATAAATAAACAGAAACCATCAAACTTTTTATTTGTTGATTATACTCTAAATGCAAAACTCTTTGCAACTAGCGGAAATATATTTTTGTGTCAAAATATTTTTGCCACTATTTTTATAAAAATAAGCGCTTTATTTTAATTCTTTTTTTTGTTATAATATTTGAACTAAATTTTGGCAGATCGTCTAATGGTAGGACAGCAGCCTTTGAAGCTGTGAATCTTGGTTCGATCCCAGGTCTGCCAGCAAAATACTAAAACCCTGAATCACTTCAGGGTTTTAGTATTTCAATTTTTTTATTCTTTCTTTTTAGATTTCGACTAAATAGTAAACAAAATTATTCCGATAATAAAAACAATTATTCCGGCTGGAATAGACCAGATTCTAAATCCTTTCACAGTATTTCCCATCTTGTCAGGCCAAATCATGTATACGAGGCCTTTAATAAGAATTAGCCATGACATTATAGTCACTAGGATTGTCTTCCAATCTCCAATCCATGTGTTATGAGTCAAAACTAGCAATCCTCCAAAAGCGACCATAAATACACCAGTAACCCAAGGCACACTTGGGTGGCTAAAGAAATCTTTAAATACTAATGCTAAAGTCTGTCTCTTAAAAATCATCATAAGTCCGCTAAAAGTGTAGTAGATTGCGACGATCTTTAAAATAATCAATGTACTATCCATATAAATTATTTATTATTTATTCTAATAATGTATTAATTATATCACTTTAAAATGCTGAGGATTTTATGCTATTATTTAGCCATATGGATAAAATCCGAAAGCCTAAAAAATCCCCTTATTATTTTGCGAATATAGTGCTTTTAGTTATTATACTTTTTGTATTAATAGGATATTTAAATAAATTAAATTCTATAGCAAAAAATAAAAATCAAGATAACACAAAATATGAATTTTCAACTTTTGAGAATAAAAAGGACTTTGAAAAAGAAAATATTTTAGAAAACACACAAAAAAATACAAATGAAAATAAAACCCATGAAAATATTCTTATTAAAGAAGGAAAATATGTAAGAATAATTAAAAGTTGTGATATACATTTTTCTGGAAGTTGTGTGAGGGCTAGATCCTGCCCTTCTCTCGAGTGCCCTACTGTTGTAGATTTGAGAAATAACATGATCCTTAAAACAGATGGAGAAATTATAGATTTTGGAGGAATAAGATGGTATCACATTGTGTTTGATGAATGGGTAAGATACCCAGACAGGACAGCGAGAGATTGGTACATATCTTCTGATTATCTACAAGAAATAAGTAGTTATACAGAAAAATTGATAAATGATAAAAATGTTACAACCAGTGTAAAAAAAATTTTAGTTAATCTAAAAGACCAAAAGCTTTATGCATACAACGGAGAAAATAAAGTTATGGAATTTTTAATTTCTTCAGGCCTTGATGATCTTCCTACCCCGATCGGTACATTTAAAATCTTTCAAAAAACTCCAAGCAGATATATGCAAGGCCCTCTACCAGGAATTTCTGATCAAGAATATGATCTACCTGGAGTCCCTTGGACAATGTATTTTACTAATAGCGGTGCTGCAATACATGGAGCATATTGGCATAATAGCTTTGGAGAACAATGGTCTCACGGATGTATCAATTTAGATCCAAGTGATGCGGAAAGGCTTTACTCTTGGGCAGAAGTTGGAACACAAGTGATAGTAGAAAAATAATTATCTAAAGATATTAATAATGGCTTTAAAGATTTTTGATCGAGATTCGAATATTGTCCAAATAATTAAAAGTATAAATGGAAGAATGAGAATTCCCAGCTTTACTTCACGTGACAAAGCCATCTCATCTACACTTCTTCCTAGAAAAAATCCAAGACCAAGATAAGCTACAGTCCAAATAAACCCAGAAAGAATATTTAAATAAAGAAATTTTTTAAAATCCATTTTTACAAGGCCAGCAATATAAGGGACTACGGCTTTGATAACCCCCATAAATCTTCCAAGAACAATACTTTTATCTCCATGTTTATCAAAAAACCTTTGACCTCTGTCTATGTAAGATAATTTAAATAATCGACTATCATGCT
>JAUPLJ010000046.1 GCA_030837425.1 Patescibacteria group bacterium | reverse complement strand
TGGCGAATTCTTTCGCTTTATTATCTTGGTCTTCTAGACTATCACCAGATGTCATTTGGCCTTGTGTACTAACTCTCCCGTATTGGAAAGAATTTTTTATAATTGTTTCTTTTTCCATAATAGATATTTATTGAATAATATTTCTGATAATTGTTTAGCTGTTTTTTCTTCAATATCATCATTCTCGTTAAAACCCAAAGAGGGACAACGAAATGAATCTTTGTTGCTACACTCAGAATCACGTTGCCCCTCTTTAGGTACAAAGTTTTCATTATTTAATTCTAAGTGTAGCTTATCCATTATATCATTTTAAATATTCACAATCATCACAATAGTCACAGACTAAAAACTCTCTTTTGAAGCATCGAGAATAGCTGTAACATCGACCGAAGTTATTGGCTTAATTAAATGCTCTGGGATTTGCATGTCATATCCTTTAGCAATCATTAAAACTCTATCTTTAAAAACAAGATAATGCTTTCCATCTCTTTGATGGTCTATTTTTGTAGCTATGTTAAGTCTTTTTATTATGTGGCCAATATAAATAGCAACATTCTTACTAGTCATGTAATCAGCATCTTCTTTATCTTCCGAAAAAGGCATTTGCTCAGCTATTTCCTTATTGGTAATAACTATGGAAATATCATCTATATCAAACTTGTTTAATATTATTTCTATTACCTCTCTCTCTGTTTCCGAAATAAAATACTCAACACTAGAAAACTGGTCTATAAACCTAGACTTGGTTGACTCAATACACGCATCATCCAGATTGCAAAATCTCATAACTACTTCTAAGGGTAGCCATAACTCTAATGGTCTTCCGACTAAAGTTTTATCTTCTTGATATTTCATTACTAAGTCATTGTAAGTTTCTTTAGCTTTTGAAAAATTATTAACTAGAAATCTATATAAGTCATCTCGTATTTCTAGCCAAATAGGTTTGTCTTCATCTAGGTACATTACATTAATAGGGGATTTAAACATCGGTATTTGAATACATCTGTCTGAAAGGTCCGGATGTAAATCTCTGTGTGATCCTAGAGCTTTAGGAGAATAAGCATCAAATTCTACAGGTTGATAATCTTTATTAATGACAACTTGTTTAGATACTTTCCCACTACTTGCTTTATAGGCATCAGTTAAAATATCCTTCATTACATTATCAGCTTTACTTCCTAACTTATTATCAGCTTGGTCGATTATAAATGTCCCACGAGTATTATCTATAATATCTCTCATGGCTGGTATAGACGCATTAGATTTGTTGGCATTAAAAGCTAATAGCTTGATAAAGGTTAAAGCTGTACTCTTTCCAGAGCTTTTAGGAGCTTTAAAATGTAAATAAGGAAGAGCCGGGAATATTGGAAATAAATAAGTCATCATAATCCAACTAGTTACCAGTTTATAATCCTCATCTCGCTCCAGAAAAACATATGCCCTTAATTGATTTTCAATCTTGTTGAATTTTCCGACATTATTAGGATTAATGTTTTTATATTTAATATCGTTATTTAATTTCTCTAATAATTCATTTGACCATCTATCATCTATATTTATAAGCCTTCGTTGTTTACCCTCTGAGTTGCTATCAAAGGCATAATTTTGTCCTGTATTACTTGTAAAAGTATTTTCTTTTATAATATGGGTCTTAAGAGATTTATCACTGCTTTGTTCGACAACTAGGTAATGATTTTCTTTTTGCATTTTTTTATCTTCTTGATTGAAGGTTCTTTTGTTAAATCCAATCACTAGAATATTATCCTTTATATCTAGAGCTGGGTGTAATATTTTATATTTATCCATATTTTTATCTAATTATTCTGATATTTTCTGATAATCGACCCTTATTGTATTTATTAATAGCTTTTAATATTTCTTCCTTAAATTTTTCTTCTGGTGAAGTGTATTTTATTGTTTTTGTATGCATATATTTGTTTGTATAATTAATTAATAAAACCCGCTATTTACTTGGCAGGTTCTTGAACGCCGTTAAGGCACCTGGCAAGTAAGCAACGGGCTTACTTATATGGCGTTCAAGATTTGCCAATTTGATTATTAATAAGAGATAATTGGTCCCTTATACTTTATATATAGAAAATAGAAAAAGCCTCCCTAAAAGGCTTATAAATAAAGGATTCTTATAAAATTAAAAATTCGCACTTTTAATCCTCTTCATTTTTTATCTTCTTTTTTATATAGATACCAGAACCATCCTCAACATAGTTATTTTCATTTTCGTCATAAGACTCATTTTTATTTACTTTTCTTCCTAAGAAAGCGTTAGACAATCCTTTCCATATCATACCGCTATCCCCTAAAAGCCAAGTAGTTAAATTTATAGTTGGTGTTGGTTTAAATAAATATTTATTATATTTTGGAGAAATACCCAAAAAGATTATTGGGTCAAACAACATAAAGCTGGTCGAGAAAAAACTTACTTTTGAAAGGGTGTTTTGGCTTATAGTAAAGACTTTTTTAAAGTATTTCTTTTTTGTTTGAAGTTTCGCTTTTTTATCTTTAGCTCTATTTCTATAATCTTTTGTGTTTTTCTCTAGATGTTTTAATTCATTATTTAATTTATTAAATTGGTTATTAATAACAATAAACATATTTTCGTATGCTTCATTAAGAGCATCATATGGTTTTTTGTTTAATAAATCTATATATTTTTTTTCAAATCTGTTCTTATTTAAATATTCATATACTAATGATGGAGGGTTTCCTCTTAATAAACTAGATAATATTGTTAGACTCTTTCCTTCCGCTTCTGTTTTGTTATATATTTTTACAAATTTTGATTCCAAATGCTTAGCGCCATCTTTATAAAGATTGAATAAAATATCGTATGCTTCTTCGTCTCCATTTTGACATCTTTTTATTAAATAAATTGTAATGATTTGTTTCAATAAATCTTTATTTTTTAACCAATCTTTATCGATTGAATATTTAATTATTTCATAATATTCTTTAAGAGATAGAATTTTATTATCTAAGACAACACATTTTGTATGTTCCTCTATGATTCTAAAATCTTGATTTTCACCAAGCCATCTTTCTGGTAAAAGCAAAGATGTATTTTTAATTGATTTTTCAATATCTATTTCATGGTCTATATTTACAAAAAGATTTTCCTTGCCATCTTTTAATCTTTGGATATTTTTTTTATGTTCTTCGTTTATTTTCTCAAAGTCATCTATCTTATCACCTAAGATAAGTCTAAGTTTTTCTTTCATTTTTTCTCCTTCTCTTTTATTTTTGTCTTTCTTTGCTAAGTGTCTGTGCCATTCTAGCCAAGATTGTAAAAAGCTTTTATGTATTTCTGTTTGCTCTTTTATTTCAACTTTTGCCATCCAATAAGTTATTTCTGATATTGATTCTAGAAATTTATCTTTATCTATAGAATTAAGATAAGAATCAAACATGTCTTCTGCTTCTTTTTGTGATTCATCTAAACTTCTTTTTTTATTAAAATTTTCAGTATCAAAATGAGAGTAGGGTATTGATTTATTTGTTTGATGAGCCAATTCTGAAAGACTACGATAAAGTAATATCTTATCAAAAATTTCTAAGATATCACCCTTTAATTTTTTTCTAATTAACTGAGTATTCTTTTGTTTGTGGGGCACTGTTATTAGTAGATATAAATTTTCGTCTAAACACTCAATATATTCTTTATTTTCACATTCTCTTATATCCATATTAATCGTAATAATAGGCTAATTTTATCACTTTCTGTCTATAAAATAAAACATTCTTAAAAAATAAGGATGTGCTATAATTCATTTGTTTATAACTTATATTTATAGTTTAATTTTAAAAAATAACTATGAAAACCTCAAAACCAAAAAAGGAAAAGAAACAAAAAAGCATTGAGGAGACTCTTTGGGATTCAGCGAATAAACTTCGCGGGACAGTTGAGCCGTCTGAGTACAAGCACGTTGTGCTGGGTTTGATATTTCTCAAATTCGCCAGTGATAAGTTTGAAGAACGAAGAAAAGAGCTTATTTCTGAAGGGAAAGAGAAGTATTTGGAAATGGTGGAATTCTATACAATGAAGAATGTTTTCTACTTGCCTGAGGAGTCTCGTTGGAATTATTTAATGGAAAATGCACGGCAGAATGATATTGCACTAAAAATAGACACAGCTTTATTTACAGTAGAAAAAAAGAACCCTGCACTTAAGGGAGCATTACCTGATAATTATTACTCAAGACTTGGCCTGGATGTTACAAAATTGGCTTCTTTACTTTCTACTATTCACCAAGTCAATACACTTCAAGACAAACAGCAGGATATTGTAGGTAAGGTATATGAATACTTTTTGAGTAAGTTCGCTATTGCCGAGGGGAAAGGTAAAGGAGAATTTTATACACCGAAAAGTATTGTTAATTTGATTGCTGAGATGATTGAACCATACAAAGGTAAGATTTACGACCCTTGTTGTGGTTCAGGTGGAATGTTTGTGCAGTCTATGAAATTCATTGAGAGTCATAATGGAAACAAGCAAGATATTTCTATTTATGGACAAGAACA
>JAUPLJ010000014.1 GCA_030837425.1 Patescibacteria group bacterium | reverse complement strand
GCGATACCAAGGCTTTCGCTTCTCGCGCCCTCACCAAGTAATATGGATGACGGATAAAGCATTGTACTGTGTCCACCTGTATTTCCATTGAGCCACTCTACTTCCCCTTTTTCATAAACTAAAGCTTTCTTTGTATTTAAATTGTAAACATTCTTACTCCAATTTTCTATACTACTGTATTTTATTTTAGCCCCTTTTAACACGAAGAGTTCTACTCCTCCCGCGTGAAGAGATGAATAGACATATTTTGGGGCGGAGCACCCTTCAATATATTCCACAAAGCTTCCTTCATCAGCGATGATAATTGTGTGCTCAAATTGCCCTCCTTTTTCTTTATTCATTCTAAAGTATGACTGAAGAGGCATTTTTACTTTTACTCCCTTTGGAACATAAATAAAAGTTCCTCCACTCCATGTGGCAGCGTGAAGCATTGCAAATTTATGTTCGTTTAATTTAATACAGTCAGTCATAAAATATTTTTTCACGAGATCTGGGTAAAGTTTTACAGCTGTATCCATATTTTCAAAAATCACTCCTTGCTTTTTCAAAGAATCTTTTATTGAATGATAGACTACTCCCGAGTCATATTGAGCTCCAACTCCTCCTAGATATTCTCTTTCAGCTTTTGGTATACCAAGTTTTTCAAATGTATCAGAAATTTCTTTTGGTACTTCACTCCAGCTATTTTGCTCTTTTAGATCAGATGGAATGTAATAAATAATTTCCTCTAAATTTAATTTTGTTAGATCTGGTCCCCAGTTTGGCATCTTGGTATTTTTATACAGATTAAAAGCCTCTAGTCTTTTTTCTAGCATCCAATCAGGCTCTTCTTTGTCTTTAGATATACCTCTCACCACTTCCTCAGTTAATCCAAAAGAAAAATCAACAGAATTATTTTCTGTATCATTTTGAGAGATTTTTATCTTTAAATTTTCTAGTATTTTTTTAAACATTATTAATATAATAATACATTTTTAGCTTTTTAGATAGACTTGACAAATTAGCCATATTTTTATAGTATAAAAAAAGATGTTTTATTTTTTAAACAATAAATCAAAGATTATGGAAAAAGAATTCGAATTAGATCTTAATTTGAGACCAGGAACTCCAGAAGATCTATTTCATGTTACTCTGTTAGGAAAAACTAAAGAAATAAGGATGGCAGCTTTTAAAGAATTTTTAATACATATTCATTCAAGTACTACTTATCTTTTGCGAATTCGTAAAAATACAAAAGATAAGGAGATAAAAAGTATTTGTGAAGATAAAATTAAAAATCGTGAAAAAGTGCAATATTTTCTTTCTTTAATAAATCCTAAAAATGAATTTGTAGAATCTTAAATGAAAATCACCAGTTTAATTTAATTGGTGATTTTTTATTACACCTCCATTTTATATTTAGAAATATTTAGTAATACTCCAAATTGAAACATTAAAAATACAAGAGAAGTCCCTCCTTTTGAGATTAATGGGAGCGGTACTCCAGTAAGTGGAGAAATTCCAATAGTTGATGAAATATTTAAAAAGGCTTGAAAGAAGAATATACTAGTTATCCCAATTGCTAAAAGTTTGCCATAATCATCTTCTGTGTATCTTGAAATACTTACACTTCTTAATGTTATAAAAATAAATAATAACATTAATACGACAGATCCGACGAAGCCCATCTCTTCCGCATACACAGCAAAAATCGAATCAGAGATTTGTTCTGGAAGATAATTAAATTTTTGTATTGATTGACCTATTCCTCTACCAAACATTTGTCCAGAGCCTACAGCAATCAAAGATTGATTTAGTTGATAGCCCGATCCTAATAACTCTCTACCTGGCTCTATAAAGGTCAAAATCCTTTCTTTCATATACGGTCTTATAGTTATAAGTAAAAAGAAAATCAAAATTCCAGAGATTGCTAAAATAATAATATCTCTCCATTTTGCTCCTCCAATAAAAAAAACCAATAAAGAAGATAAAAGAATAACCAAAAGAGTCCCAAAGTCTGGTTGTAATAATAGTATTCCAGAGACTATAAGTATAAAAATAGAAATAGGTATAAGGCCTATTTTTAAATCAGAAAATTTTTTAGAATATTTTGAGCAAAAGAAAGCAACTAGATTTACACTGGCAAATTTTAAAATCTCGGATGGCTGGATAGATAAACCAAAAATATGTATCCATCTATGTGCGCCATTATAATAAAAATTAAAAGCTGGCAAAAAAACCAATAAAGAAAATAATAAAGAAAGAACAAAAATAATTATCGAATATTTTTTATAATATTTATAGTTTATGCGTGAACCTATATATAAAGCTAGTAATCCAAACACAAAAACATAAAGCAGTTGAGATTTTATAATTATAAAAAATTTTAATTCATTATTTGGAAGTATTCCAAGTGATGCAGAGAGAAATATTACTATACCAAACACAAGAAGAGCTAAAATTAGAAAAAGTAAGGTTTTATCAATTTTTAAATTATCTATAACTCTTCTCATATTTTAAAATTAAGAAATTATATATAAAGCTATCCCAAGTAATGCAAAAATTGCAGTGAATATCCAGTATCTCATCACGACCTTTTCTTTATTCCAACCAATATAAACAAAAGTGTTGTGTATTGGAGTGACAGGAAATACCTTTTTCTTTCTAAACTTTTTAGAAAGGAGCTGAATTATAGTCGTAGCTTCTGTTATAACAAATGGCATAGCAATTATTATTAATATAATAGCAGCGTTGGTCATTATAGATATTATTGCAAGTAGAATTGCTAGCGGCATATATCCGACTTCTGATAAATAAAATCTTGCCGGCGGAATATTAAACCATAAAAATGCAAGTAAGCCCCCTGTTATAACAAGGCACAATGTAGCAATATCTATTTGATTATTTATTAAAGCTATAACAGCATAGCTAGAAAATATAATTGCAAATATACCACCAGAAAGCCCGTCTAGTCCATCAATATTTGAGGCTCCATAAGTAGACAAAAACATGAGTATAAAAAATAAAATTATATAAATACCAAGATGTATATCTCCAAGAAAAGGAATATGAACATAATCAAATCCTAATTTAAAATAAAACCAACTCCCGGCTAAAATTGCGAATAAAACCACAAATAACAATCTGAATCTAAGTGGCATACCAGCCTCACCTTGTTTATTTGTTATGTTTAAAGTTCCTGTTGAAGCTAAATCATCTATAAATCCTATTAATGCAGCAAAAATAAATACAGCCAGTGGTACCCATGTTTGATTTCTTGATATAAATACTAATTTACTTACAATGTTAGAATGTGGAAAAATAAAAGGAAGAAGAGAATAAATTATTGCTGAAAATAAAACAGAAAAAACAATAATAATTCCACCAAGCCTTGGAGTTTCTCTTTTGCCATCATTTAATATACTTGCTGTGATAGGAGCTTCTTGTCCATCTATGGTTGCTTTAATATTTTTCTTTTTCCAAAGCTTATGTTTATATAAAATTCTTGAGATAAAAGGTGTTATAAGAACGCCAAAAAAGAAAGCTGTTATACTAGGCCAAAGCATTTTGAAAATGGATAAAGAAGATAAAGACAATATCAGATTGTGCCCAATTATATTTTCAGTCATAATTCTTAATTAATATTAATTATAGAACTGATTATAACATTAATTTTATTTTTGTTTAACTGTCTGATTATTTTGAAGAATCTTGTAAAAATCTATTAGTAGAATCAAGTAATTTATTTACATCTTCGAATCTTTCATCGATAGTAGATCCTAAAACAACAATTATTATTGGTCTATTTATTTCTGATTCATATAAGACTGCTAAATTGCCCCCAGCTGCATTCGTGAAGCCTGTTTTTGAAGCCATTAAACCTATTATTTCACTTGCTGATTTATTAGTATTAGGTATCTGATATATTTTTTGAGAATTAGAATTTAAATTTACTTTAGAATTTATTGTGTATGACATTATGTCTGGAATAAGCTCATAACTTTTAGCAAATAGTTTTGTGTATTCTAGAGCTGTACCCACTCCTCCTATTACACTGTCATAATCAAGGCCAGAAGCTGAATTAAAATAAAAATTTTTATAGCCAAGATCTTTAACATAATTATTCATACTGTCTACGAAATCAGAATTTCTTTTTGATATAGTGCTGGCTATTATGTCGATAGAAGAATTAGAAGATATGGTCAAAGCATACTTTAATAAATCATTCATTTTCCAAATCTGCCCTTCTTTCATACCAATGTCTAGACTCTCATCTTTTCTCATTAGACTTTTTCGTATTGTAATTTTAGTATTTTTATCTACCAATTTATTTGCTGTTATCGCAGCTGCTACTTTAGTGAGAGAGGCTAACGGTAAAACCTCATTTTCATTTTTAGAATAAATTATATTTTGATTTTTTACATCATAAACAGTATAACTTTTACCCCGAATATCTAGATTATCAAAATAATTTTTTGGATCTAAATTTTTTTGCTTGTCTTTAAAAAAGAGAGACAGCTTACTCTCAAGATTTTTATTAGTTAAATACTTATGACTTAATAATGTGAATTCATTATAGAAATTTACAGATATTTTAGGAGAAGACTCTAAAGAATAAAGAAAAATTAAAAAGACTAAAAAAGAAAAAATCGCAAGCGTGTGTAAATGCTCAGGAATAAAAATATCGTCTTTTCTTTTTTTATATTTATTTTCCATATGATTATTCTTCGTGTAAAGCGTCTTTTAATTTTTCTTCAAAGTCCGCTTTAATTTTTTCATATTCTGGTAAATCTGAAATATTATTTAAACCAAGCTTTTGCATCGCTTCAATAGAAATCGAATATTTTTCATTTTCTTTTGTGATCAACCCTCTTGATGATAAGGAGCGAATACTTTGAGAAGATTGGACTCCGCGAATAAATGAGATCTCACTTTTTGATATTGGTCCAAGATAAGCACAAATCGTAAGCACTTGTAGAGATGCTGCAGTCAAATCCCCCTCCAACTCTTCCATCCTTACCTTTTTTGCTATTTCTCCCAATTCACTTAATACAGAGATGGTTATCTCGGTTTTTTCCTCATCTTTCTTTTCTTTTTTCACTATAGTCAAACCAACGTCCTTTAACTTTTCTTCTAAATCTTTTAATAGATTTTCTATTTCTTTTTTATTTAAATTTTCTTCTTTTAAAAATTCTTTTACTTTAGAAATAGTAATTGGCTCATTATATAAAAATAAAAGAGCTGATAATTTTTTTAGATTATCTATTGGAGGCTCATTACTTTTTTCTTTATTAGAATTATTTTTCTTATTAAGGCCAAACATATTTTTACATTATATCATTTTAATTTTATTTTTCCTTTATGAATTTACAGAATTTGTGCTACTTATTTCTATTTCATTGTGGCCTTTGCCTTGCTCTGCATTTAATACTCCATTTTTAATTAATTCTAGCATTGCAAGAAAAGACACCACGAACGCAGATTTTTTTTCTTCTAAAGTCTTTCCGGCACCTGACATTGAAGATGAGAAATCTTTGAAAGATAAATTTTTTAAAGAAGATTTTACTCTTTCTAAAAGCCTTTCTATCACATCTTCTATTTTTAAGACTTGCCTTACCGCCACCTGCTTCAATCTTTCTTTTTTAGGAATTTTTAATATAGAGGCCATAGCAATGGAATGCATTAATAATTTATCTATTCGCTCATCAAATACAAAAACTATTTCTTTATTTTCAAATTTAGAAATAGGAAAGATTGGCTTTTTGTCAAAAGTTTTATGTATATGTTTTGCTCCCAGAGTCATTATTTTATAAAGCTCTAGCTTTTTTTCTAGACTATCAACCTCCTTTTTTTCCTCATCGGTATATTCAATATTTGGAAATAATGATTTTGCTTTTATGAGCATCAAAGTTGAAGCTACAGAAATAAATTGAGAAATATCTACAATATCTTTTTCTCCCTTATTTTCTAACTCTTTTATATAAGAAATATATTCATCTGTAATTTGAGAGAGAGAAAATTCATTAATAGAAAGCTTTCTTTCTTCAATCATTTCTAGTAGTTTAAAATATGGACCAGAAAATCTTTCTAGATTTACATTAAAAGTTTGCAACATGTTTAAATTATATCACGATAAAAATAAAAGATCCTTACGTCTTTTTTAATTGTGACGTAAGGATAAGTTACTAAAGGACAATAGTTCTTTAGTAGAAACACGAATGTGTTTGAGGCTAATGTCTTGAAAGATATTTATTCTTTAAGAGCCTCGTACTCATATGATATCATGAGCATCTTTATACTGTCAAGAAAAATTAAAAATCAAGACCAGTTTCTTTACGAACTTTTTTCATCATTTCATCTGCTTTTTTATTGGCATTTTTAGCTCCATTTTTCATTACAGACATTACTTCTTTTCTTCCCTTTTCTGTATTTGTATAATATTCATACTTTTTTCTCATATCTTTAAAATATAAAAGTAAAGTTTTTAATAAATCTTCTTTTGCTTCTTTATATCCATAAGGGACTCTAGTGCTATTTAAAAATCTTTCCTTTAGGGCCTCGTCTTCCTTAGTGTTTAAGAATAATTTATGAAGTTTATAAATATTATTTTCATCTAGATCCTTTTTTTCATTTGGAAGTTTACTATCAGTTGTGATACTCATGACTTTCTTTTTAATCTCTTCTTCAGACGCAAACATGCATATATGATTATTTTTACTTTTTGCCATCTTTGTACCATCAATACCAAGTACTGTCGCTACTTCTTTTTGAATAAAAGAATTTGGAGAACGAAAAGTATTTGTATTATAAGCTCTGTTATATTTACCAGCTATCTCGCGAGCATACTCCACGTGCTGCTCTTGATCTTTACCTACTGGTACAATATCAGCATTATAAAGCAATATATCAGCCGCCATAAGTACCGGGTAATCAAAAAGGCCGACATTTATATCTTTCATTTTTTCTATTTCGTTTTCTTTTTTGTCTTTAAAAGCATGAGCTAAAAAAAGCATTGGGACCGGAGTGACTGTATTAAATATCCAAGCAAGCTCAGTAACAGCGGGAGTGTCACTTTGCTTAAAGATATTTACTTTATTTTTATCAAGTCCACAAGCAAGATAGGAAGCAACACTTTCAAAAGTATTTTTAAGCCTCTCTTCTTTATTTGTAAGAGATGTCATTGAATGATAATCTGCTAAAAATATGTAAGACTCATACTCATTAGTATTTACAAGATCAACCATTTGCTTAATAGCTCCAAAATAGTTACCAATATGTAGCTGCCCAGATGATTGGACACCAGAAAGTAATATTTTTTTACTTTTCATTATTCGAATTATATCACAAAGGATTAATTTGTTGGAGCTGTAGCTGCAGGCTCGTTAGGGAAATTTTTCTCTTGATTAGCTATAAAAGCCTGAAGATCTTTAATTTTTTGCTCCTCTGGTAAAACTTTCAACAATGAATCAGCTAAAGAATTTGCTGATGCATAATCTTTTGCTAAAGCGAAAGTTATAGATAGATAGTAAGCTGCGGTGACGTTGTTTGGATTACCTTGCAATACTGTAGAAAATGCAAGGTAAGCATTATTTAGATCATCTTTAGTAGGCTCTTTAGCACTTAAGGACAATATACCGAGTTGCATATAAGCATTTTCATTAGTTTGATCTGATTGAATAGCTTGTATTGCATAATTTAGAGCAGAAGCCCTATCATTATTTTGAGAAGATAATTGAGAAAGACTATAAAAAGCATCTGAATAATTTGGTTTTATTTCTAGAGATTTTTTAATATCAATTATAGTGGAGCTAGCGTCTTTACTGTAAGAATAATTTAATTGAGCAATTGTAAGTGCTATTGATGGATTTTTTGGATAATGTTTTAATGCTTCTGTGTAAATATCTTTTGCATTTTTATAATAAGCATCTTTATTTTGTTTATCTAAATCCATTGAAAAGCTATATACAGAGCCAAGAGACATGTAATTATTATAATCTTCTGAGTCTAAGCCGATCGCTGTTTTTGATGAAGAAATAGCGCTATTTAATGAAGCTAAAACTTTCTTTTGTAGATCAGCGGTGTCTGTAGAAGACGCTGATATTAATTGTTGTGTCTTGTACAAATAGAACTGGGTAAGCAGTCTGTAATTTGTATCATCATTTGCTACTCTAGCAGCTTTTAAAAGTGCAGTTTCTAATTTATCAAAATCACTATCTTTTTGAAAATTATTTGAGGCTGATGAGACAATACTAGAAGCTCTCACTCTGTTAATATTTATTATAGCTCCGGAAAGAATAACCAAAAGCGCTATAAAGAATAGTAAATATACAGCTTCTGAAACCTTTACATCTTTCCAATTTGTAATATGAGCTGACAATAAAGCACAAGATAAAGCAAATATTAATATAGATAATCCTATGTTAACAAATAAGAATAATAAAGCGGTTGAAAATATAAACAAGGCTATAGAAGATAAAAAGTAAAATTTATTTTCCTCATCTTGATCTAAATTAGAATTTCCATCTTTTCTTTTGACATCTTTAATCACTCCGTAAACTAAAGCTGAAATTACTACAAGAATAGCCAAAACCCCGAATATTCCAATAGTTACAAATAAAGTAGTCATTGCAGAATATGAAGAGATAAATTCAGTATTCCAATAAGCTGATTCTAGAATAACTTGTGGTTTTTCTTTTTGCCATACACTATTAAACTCATTTAATCCAGATCCAAATATTTTTCCTTTCTTTAGATTTGATACGCCAAGATTAAAACTTAAATTAAGCTTTGGTTTAACAAAAGAATAGTTTATGCCAGTATATTTTGCAGAAAAATTAGCTACATTTTGAGTAAAAGTAGTCGCTTTACTCCATGTGTTGGCTAAAGAGAATATTACTGAGAAAAATAAAGCAACTATAAAAACATAAAATGAAAGTCTATTAAATATTTTTTTATTGTCAGCTTTTTTATGTACAAAAGATATTAATAAAATTCCTAATGAAGATAAAGCAATTGCATACCAAATATCAGGAATTATCATTAATGTTATCAATATTAGATGAATAATAATAAGAGCTAAAGAAATAAATCTTTGTTTTGGAGAAAAAGCTATAGTTTCGTAGTAGACAAGAGAAATCACAACTATTAATGCTGATATTGTTGCGACAACATCCCAACTACTTACTAAATAAGCAAAATAAGGCGCTACGTTTGTTAAATTGAGTCTTAATAGGATTATAGCTAAAATGACCGGTATTGTTAAAAGTAAACTACTAAGAGTGATGATTAACCAAGTCCAGCTTTTATATTCTTTTTTGAGATAAGCTGAAACGATATAAACAGAAAGTATAAGTGAAGAAAAGAATACAAGATTTGAAGAGGAAACATATTTTCCAAAAATTGAATTTGATAAGTTTGGAGAAAATATTGTAGACAATATCATGGCTATAGGTACCAGTAAATACAAAAGTACTGAAACCAAACCAGAAGAGGTAACAATCTCCTTTTTCATAACCAGATAAACAAAGAAAGATAAAGAAGAAATAAGTCCTAATAATATAAAGATGAAATTCTTTTGAGCGTCAGCGTTTAAAGAAGGAAACAGAAAAGGTAATCTTAAAAAAGTGAATAAAGTTAAAGATAGCAGACTTGCATAAAAAGAAATACCTAAGAAAAGCTTAGAAGAGAAATATTTTGATAACATAATTGTTTTTGAATAAAATTTTTTTATTAATAATAAAGGCACATTAGCAACTTATACTTGTGGCTGTTAATAATTATAGTATAGAAATTTAAAATAAAGAAAAAGTTTTCAACATCTTTTCTATTCCTTTTTATTTATTATATTTTTAAATACTTTCTTGTAGCCAAAATTGATGAGATTGTTGATAAGATTAAACTCACCATTAATAATAATCCAAAAAGAGAAAAGAAATTATTTAAATAATAATTATAAATATTAAGGCCATTTAAAAATATGGAAGTTTTTTTCGCAATATAAAATGTAATAGGTAAAAATAATATCATTGTTAATACAGATGACACACATGCGTATATTGTTGATTCAACTAAAAATGGACCTCTGATATACATATTTGAAGCTCCTACCAATCTCATAACAGATATTTCATCTTTATAAATAAAAATAGAAAGACGTATTGTGTTAAAAATTATAAGCGAACTCATAATAATGAAAATTAAAGTAATCCAATAACCAATTGTATTTATCCAATTAACAATATTATTTAATTTATCAATACTAGATTTTAATTCATAATAATTTATCTTATCAATAATTGAAGAAGACTCTCCTAAAAATTGTGTTCCGGAATCTAATGTTTGTGCTATAGATTCATATCCAGCTGTATCTTGAGCTACAATAGTAAGAACAGCACCAAAAGGGTTTGTACTCAATTCGTCTAAAGCTTGCATCGTTATAGCGTCATTACTATGTTTTTCTTTAAAATCATTCAAAGAATCAATAGCTGTAGCTAATTCTACAGATTTAACCTCTGGAAGCCTCATTATTTTTTGTTTTAATGCAGAAATATCTTCATCAGAAGCATCTAATTTTAAATATACTTTTATATCAACTTTATCTTTTACTTGTGTCAGAGTATAATCAAAAATTCCTCTAAAGAAGAAGAATATTCCGATAATAATTAAAGTGGTGGTTAAAATTGCAACAGAAGAGATTGAGACAGTTTTATTTCTAAAAAAATTCAAAGATCCTGATTTAAATATTCTTTTAAAGAGAGTAGATGGGTTTTTCATAAATTTATAAATATATTTTAATTATATAGAATATTTTCCAATTTTTTCATCTTTAATAATTTTGCCATTTTCCATAGTAATAACCCTTTTCTTTAAATGGTCTATTACTCCTTTATTGTGAGTAGTGAGGACTACTGTTGTACCAAGATCATTAATCTTTTTAAGAATTTGAATAATGTCATAAGTATTTACTGGGTCGAGATTTCCTGTTGGCTCATCTGCGATAATAATCTCTGGTCTATTAACTAGAGCTCTGGCAATTGCCACTCTTTGTTTTTCTCCTCCAGAAAGCTGACTAGGAAAATGAGATATCTTATTTCCAAGATCAACTAAATCAAGTACATGTGGTACATCTTTTTGAATTTCTTCTTCTGTTTTTCCTGCTGCCTCCATTG
This sequence comes from Patescibacteria group bacterium, assembly GCA_030837425.1. Lineage (GTDB taxonomy): Bacteria > Patescibacteriota > Minisyncoccia > Phycocordibacterales > UBA5272 > UBA5272. The sequence goes on along the minus strand of JAUPLJ010000014.1, from coordinate 651 downwards.
CGAAAGCTATGTTTTCATAAACAGTCCTATTTGCTAATAATCTATAATCTTGAAATACCACACCTATCTTTCTTCTAAACTCTACAAGATCGTCTCCTCTTAATTTTTGAATTTGGCTTGAATGAAAAGAAATCTTCCCGACAGAAGGCTTTTCTTCTGCTAAGATCATTTTAATCAAAGTTGTCTTTCCAGCACCTGAATGTCCTACAACTGAGACAAGCTCACCTCTATCAATAGTCAAATTGATATCATCCAACACAACAAATCCTCCAGGATATTCTTTTCGCACATTTTCAAAATAAAGCATATAATTCTATATTACCATAAAATAAAAACTTCAAGATTTTTTTATTAACAATATTTATTTTTTCTTTAATTCATCAAACTTTTTTCAGCGATAATAAATTCTTCTAATTCACCTTTTTCTAAAACTCTATCTACATCACTTGTCTCTATATTAGTTCTAAGATCTTTGATTAATTTGTATGGATGAAGAACATAATTTCGTATTTGATTCCCCCATTCTATTTCTGTAGTTTTTGAAATCTGTCTTCCTTCTTTTTCTGCTTTCTTTTTTTCTTCTTCTAATTTAAAAAGTTTCGAATAAAGCATATTAAAAGCTTTTTCTTTATTTTGTTCTTGGCTTCTTTC